>DASVST010000242.1:0-4627 GCA_036387965.1 Segetibacter sp.
AACTTAGCCTCTACTTTCATGTGTGTTGTTTTTTTTGTTTTCTTTTCCAGGCTCTCCAAAAGCATCTTTACCGACTCTCTTCCTATTTCTATAAGATTTTGTTTTACATAAGTAATGGGTGCATAAAAAAGATCGAAGGCATCTGTTTCATCAAAGCTTACTACACCAATTTCGTCAGGAATTTTTATTCCGAGCTTTATAATCTGCTTAAGCCCTTGTACCGCCAGTGAGTTTGTCGTAAAAAATATGGCATTGGCTCCCACATCCTTAACTAATGCATTAAGATGATTAGCAACATCATTTTCAATGGAGGCGTGTTTTACCTGGCAAAGCAGGTTTCTCTTACTCTTTATGTTATTGTCCTTCAATGCTGCCTTATATCCTCTTATGCGTTCCTGCATATGAAATAGTGAAGCTTCATAAGCGAAAATCGCAATTTTTTGATAGCCGTTTTTTATCAATTGTTCAGTTGCCTCATAAGAAGCAGCAAAATTGTTGGTGTGAATATAGTTAGCATCTACATTAGGAAAAAAGCGGTCAATTAAAACAAAGGGAACTTCTTTTTTACGCAATAATTTTATTTGCTTTTCTGTATGCTCCGCCGGGGCTATTATTAAGCCATCTACTTGCCGGTTAATTAAAGTATCAATTAAGTCACCTGATTTGTCAGCTCTTTCATCACTGCTTCCAAATATTACTGTATATCCAAATTTTTTTGCTTCATCTTCAATTATCCGTGCAAGATTTGAGAAGAAAGGGTTAGAAATATCTGCGAGGATTATTCCAATTGTATTTGTCTTTCCCGTCTTCAGGCTTCTCGCAATAAAGTTAGGCTGGTAGTTCAAGTCGGATGCAGCCTTTCGAATTTTTAAGGCTATGTCTTTACCAACCCGTGCTTCTTTTTCTTTATTATTTAAAACATACGATACCAGTGCTGTAGAGACACCGACTTTTACAGCAATATCCTTCATGGATATTTTTTTGTTCATAAAAGCCAAATTATGCTTAATCGATTAAATCAGCAAGTTTTTCGGTTTATCACAAGGATTCAACTTCTTGAGCTTTAACTAATTTACTTCCAACTCCTCTACGGTAGGTAGTTTTGGAAACGCAGCATGTGGTTCAGTTTGATACCAGTACGTGACTGTAGCAATATCTGATTTCTGAGGTAGGTAAGGTCTGGGAGCACCACGATATCCTAAATCATGAACGGTTACTCGTAGGCTGTTTTCAAATCGAATAGGATCGAGAATATGCCAACGATACATGCCAAATCGTTGCTGCGATTTATAAAGACCATCAGGTCGGATAACCTGGTGTAATCCTGCATAAGCGGTTGAATATTCTTCGTACTGTTTTGTCTTTTTGTTTTCAAAATTATACGAGCCGTTAAAATAGTCTTCTGTTCCGGTAGTCACAATTGTTGCGAAATCTTTATCGCCGTCCATAAAGAATTTTACTTCTCCTTCACCCCACCAACCATTATTATTTGCACCAAAAGCCATGTATGTACCCACGTAATGTCCCTTACCTTTTATGTTATCTACCAGTGTATATAATGAGCCGGTTGTAGGGTTATTACGCCTGAACTGTGCATGAAAATACGCTTCATCATTTGGGACATCTGTAAGAACATAATTAACCTGGTAATATAAACGCATTGCTGCTGTTGGATTCTTGTTCTCCATAGTGATCTTACATTTTTTTCTGAACGGCATCTTCCAATAACTATTAAAAGAGCTACCTGGATTTACAGTAATAGCAAGAGAATTAAGCGGAGCATATTCGCCCCAGCCCATTCCAAAAAAATCTCCTACGGGAACTTCTACCGATGGTTCTTTTTCATCGTCCCAATAAATGCGCATAATAGTACTTCTCCAATTCCCCGTAGGCGTCATCCATATTTGTTGAACAGCACCCGGGCCTTCCATTTCAGCAATTGTAAGTGTTTCTCCCGGATCAATATTTACATAGGGATTTACCTTCCATCCAATACCTAATTCAGCTGCATTTACTGCAGCATTTGCAACATTGCGTTTACCCTTATCCTTTACAGGATCAGCCATGCCTCCTTTGCTTCTTTCTCCGGTAAAATTTTCCGGGCTTATAGAACGGCTTTTTGCATCTGATAAACGGGATAGATTACCCATATTTAAATCAAGCCCATTAAACTTTTCTCTTTGCGCTTGTGCGTATGAAAAGATGAGGCAGAAAAAAGCAAAAAATAATTGTTTCATATATTGATTATTCTTTTAAATTTTGATTGATGTTGATTGATTATTGATGTTTAATTGAGAGTAATACATTTTATTCAATTTCATTATTAGCAACAACAATTAGGTCCACAATTTTCAATTTGATCTGGTTTTTGGGGCGATCCTTTTTTTATTTCTTCATGTGTGGCGTGCCGGATCTCATCAACAAACACTTCACATGTAAAATCATCATCTATATCAGCATTATTTGCTGTTCTTGCTATGACGATCTTTTTGTTTTCTCCTGTTTTTAAACCTTCCAAATCTGCTTCTAATGCACTCATTAAATTACCTGCTCCATGCAAGTACTGCACAGGCTTATTATTGAGATTATCCTCCAGAACCTCACCTTTACTATTCAGCATTTTGTACCGGATAGAAACTACTGTATTATCTGCTACAATCATAATATTTTTTTTAAAGATTTACAATTTAGACATCTGCACTTGCTTACCAGAAACTATTACCTCTTTTACAGGTATACTACCAAAAGCTACTTTTAAAGTTGGCTTACCTTTTTTAAGTGAAACAGTACCAAAACCTTTATCCGTTGATAAAAAGGTAGTAAAATCTCCTACTTTAGAATCGATGTATAATCGACCATCTACAGCGTCAAATCTAACTCCTGTAAGACTTTGCAAAAAACCATAGCTTGCCTGTGCTCTGCCATACCAATGACCACATTCGTACTCATTAAACGGGTTGCGCACACGTCCATCATAACGATCGCGGCATGTTCGTATAATTTCAAGTCCTTGCTCTATTTGCCCGTGCAGCATTAAGTGCGATGCTACCTGGTATTCAATACCTGTCCATACTTCATCACTATACACAAATGGTAAAGAAAGCTTTCCTCCTTTTGGCCAGGTACATATTAATAAGCCTCCTTCTTTACCTGCTGCATATGTTGGTCGTTGAGGATTAGCGTGCTCAGTCAGATCCTTTTTCAAGTTGTACTTATGCACCGCAAGTAAATGGCTTTTTGTTTTTTGTTCATCAATGGGTTCTGTAAGTCCACACATCCTGGCTATCCAGGCACCTAAAATCCCATCAGACAAGCAGCCTTTTCCATACTGGTACTTTGGCCCTTCTTTTTGTAATAAAGCCATTGCTTCATCAGAATAACCACCGCCTATAGAAATCTCAGATGCCTTTACAGGATCCTTTGCTTTTAAACCCGTCCACTGAATTTTTTGAATAAAATACTCTCCATCATAAAGATCATTTTCTAAATATTTTTTGCCTTTGCTGTATAGGTCTGTATAAGACCAAACATTTTTATTTAAAGCTTTACCCATCTCAACTAAAGCTGTTAAAGCACCGAGATAGAAACTTGTAATCATACCGTTCGGGCCCCAAAATTCAATGTCGTATGTGTTATGATGAGGCTCTTCTATTATGCCTACACCTCTTGGATCCCAGGTTTTAATACACCAGTCTAAACTTGTTTTAACCATTGGGTACATCTTTCGTAACCATTCTGTATCGCCACTTATCCGCCACTCTCTGTAAACTTTCATAATACCGCCTAACTGGCCATCGGCCGCTGCATGAAAATCGTGTACAAGGGGAGTAATTGGCAAATTAGCACGGAATTCCTGGTGCCCTTCTGCGTCTTGATTCTCACAAAACTCTGTATGACGCAAGGTTCTTTCAAGAGCGGGAAAAAGATGCGGTATTGCCTGCGCATAATTCCAAACGTGCGTACAGCTTCCGGCACAACAACCTTTAGTATCCGTACAGCCTTCCCAGTTCCAAAGCCTTCCATCGTACTGGCGTAAAATAGTAGGTGATTTTATGATTGATAAGTTTGCAGCAACAGCTTCAATTACTTCAGGCGGTAAAGTTGATGCATAAAAAGCGTCACAAAAAAGCATTGAATTTTTACGCAGGTCCTGGTAGTTGGTTTGCCAATAACTGACTACTTCGCTTACGTTCTTAAACTTATTGCTGTACCAGGGTTTATAATTTTTACTGTTGTAGTTGGTTTTTGCCTCTAAGCCTTTTTCGGCAGGAGTGTTACAACACTCTGTGTCACACTTGTCATCTTTACCTGGCTTCCCAAACCTAACATCCGAGTCGGGCATGTACCACGCCATCATTACTCGTATCGTTTTTTCTTCGCCTGCTCTTAAAGTAAAGGGAACAAATAAAGAAGCTCCTGGTGCACCTGCCTCTACAGGTTCAACTGCTTTTACATTACCTTCTTTTATCGTGTTCCATGCCATTGAAAGCGGATCCCACCAACCACCACGAAACCAGCAATGATCAACAACAGTATTTGATTGATCGGTATATATAGCAAAGTTGCTTTCGAGATGTGGTTGATCGGAAGTGCCATCCTGCGCAAGCAGAAAACCGTTTTTTACTTT
>DASVST010000243.1:0-3912 GCA_036387965.1 Segetibacter sp.
ATGCAAAATATGCAAGTGAATTTAGGGACAGCGTTGCCGCAAAAATTGAAACTTATCTTTTTCGTTTCTGCATTGTGATTCAACTATTGCATTGGGCTTCTGGTGAACGCGACAACAAAATGATAACCAAAGACACAGTAGAGAAGGCAATTGTATTAGCTGAATATTTCAAGAAAACAGGCGTGAAAGTGGCAGAATCCCTGAGCAACTTTGACCCTACCGATAAGTTACCTGAGCTCAAAAAACTTATCTACACCAAATTACCAGCTTCATTTACTACGGAAGAAGCAAGGGCTGTTGCTGAGAAATTCGACATGCCAGAACGCACATTGAAGAATTGGCTGAAAGACAAAGTTTATTTTAAGCATCTGAAGCATGGACATTATCAAAGACTATTCTGATGATAAGCTTTGCACTTTCAGCACTTTTTGCACTATGCAAGGTATTGAGCATGGTAGGCAAAAGCAAAACTTAAAATATGGGTGTACGAATTTGTCATGTTATAGAGACTCTCTCTCTCTGAGAGTTAATAATCATGCTTATAGATATTGATATTTATAGGTATTGATATACAGATATTGAAATACTCTTATACTAAACAATCAGTAGTTCTTTCAATCTTTTAATAATGCCAATAATGCAATAAGTGTAACATAGAATTATCAGTTCGTATCTATAAAACTAAAAAAAAATAATGTACAAATATCTCATGAATACGAGTATCTCATTTCTATAATAATAATAGATGATACAAAATATAGACATCTAATAATAAAACATATAAAAAAAAAGCTCATGGGAAGAAGAAAAAAGAAGACAGGATTCTACCTTAAATACATACCTAAGAACAGGATGAAAACCTTGTTCAAACTGGCTCAAAAATATCCACTACAAAACAAGACTAAAGCATTTTATAAATATGTTGAGGTTTTCTCGACCATAGTTGAAGGAAGCAAAGATTCACAAAAAAACGGTTACGTTGGAATATCTGTTAGCAGGGTCAAGGAAGACATAGGTGTTGACAATAGCAATGCATCCAGAATCTTAAAAGATTTGGTGTCTAAAAAATTCTTAGCCATTGATAAAACAACTTATGTTAAGGGCATAGCTCCATACAGCTACAAACCAATTGCAAAGTCATTCAGTATGTTATTGATTTGGCGGAATAGTTTAGATGAGACAGATGATAATATGCTACACAGCACAAGCACTCGTGACTTGGAGGGAGATGCAATGTTATACGAGAAAGTAGTACATAAGTTAGAGCTTGATGATAGTGTATATGGTGTCCTTTCCTCTGCAACAAAAATCAAAAAGCTAAGCCATTACAAAGAAAATCTTGCGACTGCACCTTATCAAGAAATTGGCACGCTGATTCCTCAAGAAATATCTTTATTAAACATACTGGCAAAAAAATTTCGGATAAGTAGACCTATTGAGGATTCCAGAGTTTACACGAACATAACCAATCTTAAAAAGGATTACAGAAAGTATTTAAGGCTGAATGGAAAAGCACTTATTGGTTTCGACATATCTAATTGCCAACCACTGTTAGCTGCGATAGCATTCAGAAGACATAGCCTGAAGAAATACGGCTACATCAAAGAGGATGTACTACGTTATCAAAGTTCTTGTGAAAATGGATTGTTCTATGAAGCCTTTATGAAGCTTAATGGAATTGATGTCACCAACGAAGATGAACGAGGGAAGTTCAAAGAGAAATTTTTTGGTAATGTGTTCTATATGAAAGAATACAAGAAAGTAGGCAAGTTGAAGAAGCAGTTTATCGAAATGTATCCTACCTGCCAAGAAGCAATGCTTATCATTAAGGGAGAGGATATTGATTCAGAAGAATTCAAAGAGTTCGCTGCTCTTATGACGGAGTTTGAGACCGTTATAATGTTTGAAACTAACATTGAACTCATCAAAAGAGGTTACGATGTTGTAAATATATTTGACTCATTATACTCCGATAGCGAGGAAGCAATTAAAGTCGCAAAAGAGCTGGTTACAAAGGCGTTTTCACAGTTCGATATAAAGCCAAAGTTTAAGGACATTGACTACAGATGAGAGTGAATAAGCCCAATATAAACAGTAGTAAGTAAAGACGCTCTCAGCTAAGGTTTGTACATCATAAAACAACTGATGGAATAATGCTGAAAATGCAAGAAGTGCAATATAACATTATTGATTTACTGTACTTCTTCTATTCCTACAACATTAATATTTGTGCATAAAGCTCGTATGATGTAACACTTTGGTTTGTTGAAACGAAGACGGTCAGTCGAGTTTTTTAGTAAAGATGAAATAGCGCTAATTAGCGCCCTTGATTATTCATTTGAGCATCTTCTATCTCTTGATTCGATATGTGACCAGCAGGTCAGGTTTCTTGCACCTTATGTAGCATTGATTATGTATTTGCGTGTTCCATCAATTTTTTAGTAAAACTTAATCGAAGAGTTAGTTTGATAAGCGAAACTTCCTTGCTGTGTCCAAAAAGGTCGCAAAATTTTGAGATGATATAATCAATCAGCAAATCCTACTCACTTCCAGAATACCGTATTTCTGGGAGTTTATGGCGGTGTTTGACATTGAAGACTACCTGATATTTTTATGAATGGAGCGTTTTCTGAAGAAACTTAGTCAAGCATCGGTTCATAATCAGATTCCAAATTCTTCGCAAACTCTTTACCCGCTACAACTGATTGGTGCAGCTCTTTCATTCTATCCATAATAATTTGATTGAGTGAATTTTGAATTGCTGTAGAGTCGTTGAATGCTTTTATTACGGAACGTTTCTGCTCCACTGATGGCGATGTAGAAGGTATCTCGAGCAATTGGATTGTATGGTTCTTTTGCTTTCCGTAAACAGTAACAAGTTCGGTTAGCATTTGTAGTTCACGGTCGTATTCTTTCAGTTGTTCAGCAAGGTTTTTTCTAATAGTATTTTGCTCTTCCATTTCTTTTTTAAATACTACGAAAAACCGAATTTACAGAACCATTTTCATTAATACTTTCATTCATCAATTATGCATTCCTCCGTTTTTGAGATGCATTACAAAAAACATCAGGATTACTAAAACGATGAGAGTAATTGTTAAATAAAAATACCACGGCTTTGGACTTTTTATTTTCATAACAGGCTCTAATGTATTTGTCCTGCTGTGTTTATTTTTGCCAGACTTTAATTTGCCCCAGGGCTTATAAACTGAAAGTGCAATAATGATAAGTAGAACAAGCATTGCTGCACCTGCATCTGCTAATAGTTGTATTCTAAGTTTTCTAAGGTCTAATTGATTTAATGTCGTTTCCATTGCTACACTTGCCACATAACTTATAGGCTTCATGTGAACAAACAGCATTATTGTTGATAGTATAGTCAATACAAATTTTACTGTTACCCAATAGTATCTGAACAAGCCCCAAGGACTAATGTAAGACTGTACTAAACCTGTTATTAATGCTGCTATACAAAACGGTACAATTGCATACCATCCTATTAACTCCATTGCAATGTAACTGGACCTGATTGTTTGGCTATTTGTACTTATCAATCCTGTTATTGCAAGAACTAAAAAGCCTGCTATTGCTCCGAACCATGCAATTGAAAAAGTAATGTGAGCACTAAGTGTAAACTTTTTGATGCTGAAACTGCTACTCATAATGCTTTGATTGGAGCTAAATTATAATAACTGTTTTTATAAACCATCCTTCTTGTTATGGGCACTGAAATATTGCTCTAAGGCTTTTTTACCAAACCTCTTAAATACTACTGGCGTTACAATCATATCTAATAATGTGGAGCTAATTAAACCACCTAAAATTACGGTTGCTACCGGGTACAATATTTCTTTACCTGGTGCTGAAGCATCCATTGTTAAAGGTATAAGTGCAAGCGCTGCTACTAAGGCC
>DASVST010000244.1:0-1742 GCA_036387965.1 Segetibacter sp.
AGCCTTAATGGTGTGATAAGTTGTTGCCTTAAGTGCAATTAGACTTAGTGTTGATTGTCGCGCTTTTTATGCAGGAATTTTACGGACTAAAACTTAGTGGAGTAATGATGTCTTGTCCTAAAATAGTTTACAGTTTAATCATCAAAAACTGGAACTATTATGAAAGAAGTGCTTGGAAAAGTATTTAAAAAGGGAAAGCCGCGCTCTGTTAGAACTGGAACTGAGCCTTACGATTTGAAGCTCAAGGCAAAGATTATTAAGGAGTACTTGAAGGGTGACAAGAGCTATGCTATGCTCGGTAAACAGTATAAGATCAATGCTGGTATTATCAGCCGTTGGGTAAGAATAGCCAGGAACGGGCGGCCAGTAAAAGCAAAGCCAGAAAAGATTACTAAGTTTACAGGGATGAAAGAAAAATTAGAAAAATCACTGGAAGAACTTAAGCAAGAGAATCTGGCGTTGCAAAAGCAGCTGGAGGAAGAGCAGTTGAAGAGGTTGATCCTTGAAAAAACGATAGAAATAGTAAAGCGGGATTATAATATTGACCTGCTAAAAAAGTACGGGTCCAGGCGGCCCTTGAAATAAGACAAATCAGGAAGATATCAAAGGAAAAGGTTTGTCGGCAGCTTGGAATTACACGTATGGGATTATATAAAAAAGAAGCCAGAGAGATCCAACAATTAAAGGAAACAGAAGTAGTGATAAGTCTGGTAAGCAAGGTAAAGTAAGTACAACCACAGTTAAGCGTTCGTAAAATACAAGGGCTGATACAAGGTGATCTTGATAAGAACGGCATTAAAATAGGCAGGGACGGACTTCTGGATTTATTACGGGAGTTCAATATGCTGGTAAAGAGGAAGCGCTACAAGCACTATTCAACAGACTCCCGGCACTCTTTCAAAAAGTATCCTAACCGGATAAAAGATGTAAAGCCGACAGCGCCAAATCGAATATGGGTAAGCGATATAACGTACATAGAAGGAAGTAAAGGTTTTAATTACCTTTCTTTAATAACAGATGCTTATTCAAGAAAAATAGTAGGTCATTATTTATCGGATAACTATTCGGTAAAAGGCACGATAGAAGCATTGAAAAAAGCTTTAAAGGCCAATAAAGTAGAGGAAGGTTTAGTTCATCATTCAGATCGCGGAGTACAGTATTGCTCTAAGGAATACACCTGCCTTCTAAAAAGAAAAAAGGCGATAATAAGCATGACAGAAACAGGAAGTCCCTATGAAAATGCAATGGCTGAAAGAGTAAACGGCATATTAAAAACAGAACTATTAAAACCAAGATATAAGGATTGGCAGGAAGCATCAGAGGCTGTAAATAAAGCGATAGACATTTATAACAATCAACGTCCACATTTAAGTATTGCAATGCTAACTCCCCAAAAGGCACACTTGCAAAAAGGGGAACTTAAAATGCTGTGGAAAAAGAAAGAACGACAAGGTATAAAAGAGGCGCAGACTTTGTTTTATGATGAAGTCGTCTCCACCTCTTTTACACCTTAGTAGAAAACATATTATAAATAAAAACTGTATACCTATTTTAGGCTTAGACATGATGAAAGTGTACAAGTGAGTGACACAACGATGTACCATTATCAATTAATGCCGGCACAAAAAAACTTTTAAGAACATAGTGAATATAAGTGAAAGGATATGGTGCCCACCAACTAATCATTGGCCTCTATCTACGAGTTGAAAACGGAGTTTTACAAATGCAGTTATCAGAGTTAT
>DASVST010000245.1:0-1647 GCA_036387965.1 Segetibacter sp.
TCAATGTCATCTTTCGACGATGGAACACCTAATACGTTGGCGAGTAAATGCAATGATGTGTAATTTTTATAGTCGCCAAACTTCCACCATTGTAGTGTATCCACCATGTTTATATCCCATGGCTTGGCGCCATATAATTGCAGGTAAGGTGGCAGTGTAAGGTGATGAATAACCATGCGGCGGCAAAGAAACGGGATATCAAATTCGCGAATGTTATGCCCGGCAAACTGGAACTTCTTTTTGTGTTTATGAAACTTATCAACAAGTGTCAAAAATTCTGTTAATAGTTCAACTTCATCTTTGCAGCAAATGCTTTTGATTCTAAGACATAATCCCTTCTCCTTGTCCTCGTAAAAGAAACCTGTTGATATACAAATCACCTTTCCAAACTCGGCCATTATACCTGCGCGCTGCTTGTACGCAGCCTCTTCATCTACTATTTCTGGCACTGTTTTTGAAATTTTGTCGAAAAATAGTTTCTTGATTTCAGGAGACAATTGCATATTGTCCTGAACCTGGGGAACGGTTTCTATATCAATCAACAACAGATCAAATAACGGTTGAATATTACTCAAGGCACATAAGGATTTAAAATAAAAATAACCATCAAATTTCTAAAAACTAAACATTCAAAACCATGGCATACGAACAAACACCCTCGGCAAGTAATCCGCAACAACCCGCTAAAAGAGACGACCGTAAAATCATTTATGGTCTTTTGATTCTCGCCCTGCTGGGTACGTGGGGATACATCATTTGGGATAAGAGTAAATCTACAGAAACTATCACACACCTTCAATCAGAGTACAGCAATGTAGATTCATCGCGCAACGCAATCCAACAGGAGTATAATGACGCATTATCTCGCTTGGACTCTGCAACGGGAAATAATACGCAGCTCCAGGGTGCTTTGGCGGAAAGAAAAGCTGACATAGATAAACTTAAAAAACAAATCAGCTCAATTACTAACAACAGGAATGCAACAGCAGCAGAACTTTCAAGAGCACGCGGTTTAATCAACCAGATGAACATGAAGATTGATGACATGTATGTTGAAATTCAAAGATTGAGAGGTGAGAACCAGACGTTGACAACATCTAACCAAAGATTGAATGTTGAAAAACAACAATTGAGCACAGAAAAAACACAGCTCGAAGAAAACCTTACTACAACAGAAACTGCACGTCGCGAAGTAGAGGAAGTTGCATCTACACTACATGCAAGCAATCTAAACATTGTTCCTATCAATGTAAAAAACAGTGGTAAAGAAAAAGAAACAACTACAGCAAAACGCGTTGATGTGTTACGTATATCTTTTAACCTCGACGAAAACAGAATAGCACCAACTGGTTCAAAAGAACTCTACGTTGCAGTAACTGCTCCTGACGGACGTCCTGTTACTATGGCAAGCGGCAGCGGTACTTTCGATACACGTGAAGAAGGTTCTAAGACTTATACTAATAAAGTAAACGTACCTTATGAGCAAGGTAAAAGAGCAGCTGTAAGCTTCGATTGGAAACAGGAAGGAAGATACCAGTTAGGTGCTTACAAAATTGAAGTATATCACAACGGATACAAGATTGGTGAAGCAACAAGATCTTTAAAGAAAGGTGGATTATTCGGATAGACTATTCATCCTACATATAT
>DASVST010000246.1:0-7825 GCA_036387965.1 Segetibacter sp.
TGCAGCCTTTCTAAAATCACTTATTCAGTTAGGTTATAAAGATATCCCGCTTAAGACCCTTCAATCTCTAAAGGATCACGGAGTTACTGCTGCGTTCATTCAGCAGTTTAGGGACATAGGGTACCAGGATATATCGCTTGATCAGGCGCAGAATCTAAAAATTCACAGAGTCACCGCAGCCTTCATACAAAGCTTTATAGAACTAGGCTATCAGAACATACCTCTTAACCAGGCGCAGTCCCTAAAAGTCCATTATGTAACCGCACCCCTCATACAAAGCTTTATAGCCCTGGGTTACCAGAACATACCACTTAATAGAGTGCAGTCTCTGAAAATTCACGGCGTTACTGCAGCATATATAAAAGGTTTCAGAGACTTAGGCTTTACAAACCTTACCCTTGACAAGGCTGAGCAATTAAAGATCAGGGGACTCACTCCTGCTTTTGTAAAAGAGATGAAGGAAAAAGGAAGGGACAATTTGACTTTGGACGAATACCTGAGATTGAAATAAGGCTATTAACCAATAGCTAAGAAATAGCACGTGAGGTATGTTGTATTAAACCTGTTCGGGTACACCGATAATGAGAGTTTTTGACAACAGTTTTTCGTAATCATTTACGTTTTTTATTCTTAAACAATAGACCCAACTCTAAACCTAACGAGAAATATCATGACAGCAACTGCAATCGAGTTAATCAGAAATTCTTCTTTGAAAACAATTATGAGAACATTAATGGCTGTAACTAGCCTTATCAGCTTTTGCTATACCACATCAGCACAACCCAATTACATTATTACTGCGAAAGTTATTGATGGTGCAAATGAAAAGCCTTTAGCAGGTGTTACTGTTTCCATTTTCTTTGAAAGAACTACCACTGCTGTTACTGAAGGAATTACTAATGAAGCAGGACTCTTCCGCCTTCAGGTGAGAGATACAGGGAATTATAAAATTGAACTAACATACCTGAAGGCAAAGACCACACAAAATATTCTTGTAGATAAAGAAGAAATAGATCTTGGAGTGATAAAACTTGCAAGCCAGTCTGCAACACTAAAAGATGTTACGGTAAAAGCAACCAAAAAATTGATTGAACAAACAGACGACAAGATTATTTACAATGTAGAAAATGATCCCTTGGCAAGGGGAGAAATGGCGATTGATATTTTAAGACGAACTCCTTCTGTAAGTGTAGATGGTAATGATAATGTTAGACTAAACGGACAAACTAACTTCCGGGTTTTATTGAACGGAAGAGAAACAGCTATGTTTACACAAAACGTTAGCGATGCTCTCAGAGGTTTTCCGGGTTCAACCATTGTAAAGATTGAGGTTATCACCAATCCCTCTGCCAGGTATGATGCAGAAGGTATTGGTGGTATAATCAACATTGTTACCAAAAAGAAAATAGAAGGTTATAATGGATCTGTTTCAACGTGGAGCACAACAATAAATCAGCATAACTTCAACGCCAACTTCAACGCAAAATTTAATAAGATAGGTGTTGCCATAATTTACGGTAATCGTAGCAATATCAATATTCCTGGTTTTTACACTTCTTATACAATACCTACTACTAATGCATTTTATAGCAGCCGGCTTTTGGATGGCAGCAGAAGAGCAAGTTACTTTAACCAATTTGGAAATGGAGAAGTTAGCTGGGCTGTAGACAGTATGAGCACGCTGAGCTTTTATGGCAACGTAAGCGGCGGCAGTTCAAAGCAATCACTTGACTTACGAACTATTACTACATTAAATAATTCACCTACTACGTTAGTTAGCGATTTTGACCAGGCAAGCAGAAGACAATTTCCTACCAATACTATTGGAACTGATTTTATAAAAAAGTATACAGGTAAACCTGATAAGGAATTTAGTGTACGCGTTAATGCAGAACTGGGCAAAAACGATGCTTTTTTAGAAAGTGCAGAAACTACTTCTTCCTACGCCCGCTTCCTTATAAACAATAGCAATGCTAACAATAAACAGTACACTATACAATCAGACTACATAGAGCCTTTAGCACCGGGTGTTAAGTTGGAAGTAGGCGCACGTGCAACCTTACGAAGAGCAAGTTCTGATTTTGAGAGTAGTATTAAATACAACAATGCTGAAGCATATAAATTGAATCCTGCCAACACAGACAACTTCAATTTTATACAAGATATCTATAGTGGCTATGCCAGCTACAGTTTTAAAATAAAGTCTTACAACATACGTACTGGCTTAAGGGTTGAACATACATCCATTAACGGGAGTTTTCAATCTGCCAAGACTTTTGCAAAGAACAGCTATGTGAATGTTCTACCGAACTTCCAGGTTTCGAGGCGCATTAAGGATCTTAACCTGGTGCTTTCTTACAATCAACGACTTCAGCGTCCCTCAATTGCTCATCTTAACCCGTTTGTTGAGAATAATGATTCTCT
This sequence comes from Segetibacter sp., assembly GCA_036387965.1. Classification (GTDB taxonomy): domain Bacteria; phylum Bacteroidota; class Bacteroidia; order Chitinophagales; family Chitinophagaceae; genus Segetibacter. The sequence goes on from DASVST010000246.1 coordinate 2,425, forward strand.
CAATATCTCATTTGGCAATCCTGACCTTGATGCACAAACCATTCATACCGTACAACTGCAAAGCAGGTTATTAAGAGGAAAAACAACCATGGGATTAACCTTTAGTAGCAGCTACAGCAATAATTATATTGTAACCTTAACTACATTCAATCCTACAAATGGGCTTAGAAGCAATACTTATCAAAACGTGGGCAGAGATTTTCTTTTCAACGTAAATGGCAACATCAATACAAAATTTGGTGAAAAGTGGACGTATAATGCGAACATAAACTTTCAATTCAGAGCATTAAAAAATAAGTTTAACGAAGATCAGAAGAATAGCGGCATAGGGGGGAATACAAATACAGGTGTTACTTACATTTTTAATCCAAGGCTCAGAACCACCACTTATGTTGGCTTTGAGCAAACAGTACCAGATCTGCAGAGTAAACCCAACACTATTCCTTATTGTGGAACTGGGGTCACTTACCAGTTAGTCCAAAATAAATTTATAATTGGCTTAATGGCACAGAACTATTTTGCTAAGTACTACGACTATACAACAGTCATTACAGGTTCAACATTTAAAACAACTAACACAAATAAAAGCCTGATGGGTAAAATGGTTTTAACGCTTAACTGGAATTTTGGTAAGCTTAAAGAGCAGGTTTCTAAAAAGAAAGGAGTAACTGTTGATGATGCATTATAATAAAATAACCAGCAGCCCCTTTTCGACTGCTGGTTATCTATTATCTTATTAAAACGTTTTCTTCTAAGCATCTTAGTTAGATGCAATAAGCTCTGCAAGTTTTTTTTCTAATGCTTCTCCACGTAAATTACTTGCTATTATTTTCCCCGTGGGATCTATTAAGTAATTATTTGGAATAGCAGTAACACCATATGCTAAAGCCGCTGGGTTTTTTTCAGAACTTAATAGATCGCCTGTATTCTTCCACGTTAAACCATCTTTGTTAATTGCATTGATCCAGCTTTTCCTGCTTTCGTCTACGGATACACCTAACACCTCAAAACCTTTTTGTTGATATTTAGCATACGTTTTCAACAGGTTCGGGTTTTCTTCACGACATGGCTTACACCAGCTCGCCCAAAACTCCAGCAACACATATTTACCTTTATAATCAGCTAGCGAAATAGTGTTACCTAAAGTGTCTTTTTGCGTAATGATTGGCGCATCCTTTCCAATAGCTGTTCTCTTTGCTATGTCTAGTTTTCTATATAAATCTTTTCCGGCGAGAGTATTTTTATTCTTTTCTGATAACACATTGTAAAGAGGTTCAATGGTAACAGGGGCAATGAAGGGCCCGCTGTATTGCTTTATTGCATACAAGGCCATTGGTGATGACGGGTTTTTGTACACGTAGCTGGTGTATACACCTTTCCATTCTTCTGCAACTGCTTTTATAGTAGCCATTGTTTGCTTAACCGCTGCAGTATCTCCTTTTGCTTTAAAGGCATCAATTTCTTTCCAATGATTACTAAGTTGTTTTAGATATACACCTGCCCTGGCATCTAAGGTTAAAAATTCTGTTTGTGCAAGCGAGCCCTTTACAGTAGCAACAGAAAAGGAATCCTTGTGCGTCATGACCGCTTTGTCGCCCGGAGATATATACAGTGTTTTATAATCCCTACGGTAGTCATATTTTATAGAAGTGTCTACGTATTTAGCTTTCACAAAGAGCATTCCTGTTTCGCTGATCTTGCCAGCAAGAACGTATTTGTTCTTTTTTATTTCAGCACTATCCTCAACTTTTCTACCATCCACTGTGTAAGAAAAATATATCTTTTGTATTTTGTCTTTCACAGAACTTACATTACCGGTAACCAAAAACTTAGCCTGTTCTTGCGCAAAAGAGTTTATTAAGAATAAAGAAAATGAAAGGGTTAAAACGTTTTTCATCGAATATTTGTTTAGGCTGTAAAGAAAGGCGTAACGCGTAAAACAAAGAAGAAAGTAATATTAATTAGTATTAAATAATATTAACCAAATCTGATTAGGCAATACATTGCATAGCTAACGAACTGTATGCAACGAAAAATAACGTTGGTTCTGGGGCTTGTACTTACGTTTCTTATTATTATTGATCTTTTGCAAGTACTGTGGTTGTACAATAATTACAATGAAGAAAGAAAACAATATTCACAAACATTAAGCAGTGCAATTGGAGAAGCTTCCTTTAAGTACCAACTATTAAACCTTAAAAAGAATGGCAATGAAGCTGCTACCTTTTATATAATTAGCAGTAACGATACAATCAACCACGAATATTTAAACGAGGCAGGTAAAGACAAAATAAGTTTTGAGGCAAGGCAGATTTCAATCGATTCAATAGAAGGAGGTTTAGGTCGTTCACAGTTGGTTCAAATGCAAACGAGGAAGATATTCGATTTGAAAACATTTGATTCGCTTTTCAAGGCTTCTCTTTCGAAAAAAGGAATTGACGTTCCATATATCCTAGACACATTTAGCAACCCTGCTCAAACCAGAAAAAGAGTTCCACAAAAGAAGGGTGGTGATGTGGTGGCTTCAAAAGCTAAGTACCCGACTAAGCATAAAGATTATCCCGTAACCTCTTCTTCTATGTTGGTTAACACCTATGGTAATGTTTTTGTTTATGCCTCATTTAAGCCTTACCCACAGTTTCTTTTTAAGAAAATGTTTTGGCCTCTCATAAGTAGCTTATTGATTTTTCTCTTAACAAATTTTGCCTTAGTGTATGTGATCAAAACGATCAGGCAACAAAAAAAATTAAACGAGATAAAGAATGATTTCATAAACAATATGACTCATGAATTAAGAACGCCAATAACCATCGCTACATCTGCAATTGATGCCATTCTAAACCATCATGGATTAGAGGATAAAGAGAAAGCACGTTCATACCTTCAAACATCTAAAGGCGAGCTACTACACCTCGATCACCTGGTGGAAAAGATATTAAACATTGCGATCGAAGATAAAAACGACCTGGAGCTACATTATGAAAAGGTTGATATCAGAAGCTTGCTTTCTACTATCATAGACAATCATACTTTAACTGCAGGCAAAAAACTGGAGTTTAATATTAATGCCGATGTTAATATAGAAGTGGTCGCTGATAAAATGCACCTGGCAAATGCTTTGAATAATATCATAGATAATGCTATAAAATACTCGAAGAACTCTGTTCGTGTAGATATTGCTTGTTCTATAAACGACGAAAAGGCAATTATAATAATTAAAGACAACGGCATTGGCATTGAAAAAGAATACCTGACTCAAATATTTCATCCCTTCTTTCGCGTGCCTCATGGTAATCTACACGATGTAAAAGGATTTGGGCTAGGGCTCTCCTACGTAAAAAAGGTTATTGAAAAACATGGAGGTACTATTGAAGTAGAAAGCAACCCGCAGCAAGGAAGCATATTTACATTATCACTTCCCATCAACCAGGCCATATGAACAATAGAATATTATTGATCGAAGATGATAGCAAACTTTCATTGATCATTAAAGAAACGTTGCAGCTTTACAACCTCGAAGTTTTTATTGCTACAGATGGAGTTGAAGGTGTCAAGGCATTTTCTGAACTAAAGCCTGATCTTGTTGTTGCAGATATTATGATGCCGCGGATGGATGGCTTTGAAGCATTAAGCCATATTAGAGCTTTAGATAAAAAAGTTCCGGTGATTATTCTCACTTCAAAATCCCAAACTGTTGATCTTGTAAAAGGCTTCGACCTTGGTTGCAATGATTATATAAGAAAGCCTTTTATAATGGATGAATTACTGGTTAGGATAAGGGCGCTGTTAACAAGCACTCAATTGCAAAATAAGGATGGTGATGAAAGAGATGTAATAAAGATAGGGCAATATGTCTTTCACGTAAATGCACACGAGCTAAGAAGCCCCTCGCAGGTATATGAACTATCATATAAAGAAACGGAAATCTTAAAAAGATTGTGCATCCATCCAAACAGGGTACTCGACAGGAAAAGTATTCTGCTTGAACTTTGGGGTGATGATAATTTATTTAATAGTAAGAACCTTAATGTTTACATAACAAGAATCAGGAATTACTTTAAGGATGATAAATATATACAAATCATCAACCTCAGAAATATTGGCTATAAGCTGGTACTAAAAACATAAAAAGAAACCTTGACATCTTCCCGTTTCCATCGTTATGGAGTGATTATTTTTTGCTCTAATCAATCATCCTGTTCCTGATGATCTCCATCAACGCAGGTTTGTAGCTTTCTCCAATTAGCACTTCGGCAGTTACATCTTTAAGTCGCAAAAGGTTTCCCTCAATACCGGTAACCTTCGCAAGGGGAATGATGAAAGATTTATGTACCCTTATAAATTGCTTATGAGGTAAATGCTCTTCAAGCTCTTTCATGCTGGTGTACACCAGCGTTTTTTGACCTGCACGGTAAAACGCTACATAATTTTTCATGCCTTCTATGTAGTCTATATCTTTCAGATTAATCTTGAGTAGTTTGCCTTTCGATTCTGTTTTTACAAATATGAAATCATCAGCATTGGCGTCGCTTTCACTATGCTCTTTCCTGTCTTCCAGTTCACTTACTACTTTCTGCACTGCCTGCAAAAACCTCGCTAAGCGGATTGGCTTCAACAAATAATCTACAACGTCAAGCTCGTAACTTTCTAATGCAAATTCACTGTATGCAGTTGTAAGAATTACTTTCGCTTTGCCATGTATTGCCTTTATAAAATCTATTCCCGAAAGCTCAGGCATTTGTATGTCTAAAAAAACAAGATCAACTTTTTGAGTGTTTACCAGTTGTAACGCTTCCATCGGGTTAGTAGTGGTGCCTACTAAATGCAGGTAAGGCGTCTGCTCAACATAATGAACCAGGATGTCTATAGCATGCTGTTCATCGTCAACAATTATGCATTGGATCATAGAGGATCAATAGTTAGTTCAGTTGTATAAAACTCAGCCTCATCGTTTATGAGAAATTTGTATTTTTTTCCATAGGCAAGATCAAGGCGCTTATTGATGTTATCTAAGCCTATACCCGTTGATAATTCCTTCGGACCCATCTTCTTTTTATTGCGGCAATAGAAATACAGATGCTTTCCCTCAATTTTAATCCTGATAACGATTGGATGTTCTGTACTTTTTAGGTCCCCGTGTTTAAAGGCGTTTTCTACGAGGGTTATTAAAACAAAAGGAATGATCTCTGCTCCATTTACCACGCCTTCAACATCAAGCTGCACGTTTAGATTATTGCTAAAACGAAGCTGGTTTATTTTAATAACATTACGCAAATGTTCGATCTCATCTTTAAGTGGAGCCTTGCCGTCCTTTGCATTTCCCTCGCTCAACGCATAGCGCATAATATCACTCAAGGTTAAAATTCCTTCAGATAGTTCCGGTGAATAAGGCAAGGATTTA
>DASVST010000247.1:0-1730 GCA_036387965.1 Segetibacter sp.
ACAATGTATTCATACACTTCATTTTCTTACTCACTACACGTTAATCCCACCAAACTTCCCACTACAGGATTATATGATGGAATGTATTGGATATACCCATAGTCTTTCAATTCCCTCATACACTTATGGTAAGTTCCACATGCTGAAATCTTAGCTTGCTTCATCAGGTCCCTGCTAAAAATCGATACCGGCAACTGTAACTCGTGCTCGTTACAGCAATTGACAATCGCCAGGTAAAGGCTGATATGCGAAGGCCCAATTCGCGGGTCTTCTTTTACCAGGTTCATGAAGCGGTATATTACTGAAGCTAAATCCACTCTTATTGAACTTTCTGTTTGCGGCTCTGCTTTGGCTTCTGTGAGACCTGCGCCTTCAGTGTTTGACTTTGCTTTTGAGCCTGTTTCGGTTCCGGTTTTTGGCTCTGACTAAATTGTTGTTTCAGGCCGTCCGCCAATTCCTTCCCGATGTATTGTTTTTCAACAAGCGTATCAGTAGTCATTCTTTGTTTGTTTGCATCATATACAGCAAGCGCACCTATAGTAATATGTGGCGAGATATAAAGCTTTTCTTCCTTTCCTTCGCTCGAAACAAAGGTGACTTTCTGCAGATTACCTCTATTCAATGAGTCAATTAACGCCTGTTTGTGCCCGGCATTTAGCAGCTCCTTAATTGGATAATGCTTGAGCGTAGCTTCCAATTCAAATCCATAATTGGCAGTGAATTGCTTCATTTCATAATTGCCATTATCCAATTGATTTTTAAAATTCAGCTTCACCCATGCCTGGTATTCTTTTCCTTCATTACTTACTAGGTCCTTGAACACTGGACGTCCTGCTAAAAGGTTGTAGGCTTCCTTTAGCGTATATTTATTTTCCAGCCGTGACTTTTGGCCTCCGTCTGACCCTTCTTCCGCAGCCAGTTTTTTAGTTAAGTAAAACGTTTGCTTTATACTATCCGCTAATCCTTCCTTTTGCAGCTGGAGCTCAAACTTGTTTAAGAAATAATAATCTGAGGTTGCCGATTTTTTCAAGTGAAGGGTTGCACTGACCTGATCACCGTCATATCGCTTTTGGAAAGAGTGTTGTATTGATGCCACACCCTCTTCCATCTTGTTACGTAGTTCCGGCGTGAAAGCTTCTGCAAAGCCCACTCTTTTTAACTGGCCTTCATTAAAGGCAATCGCTTTTTCATCCATAATTGAATATTTTAAATCGTGTTGATAAATGTTATGTCATTCTCATGAAAAGCTCTATCACCTCCAATCCGGCAGCGTAATAGCCCGGAGAATATGCTTATTACCTACTTTCATTGAAAGATTCCTCCCGCTGTTTTTCTCTTCTATTTCGATCACAAAATATTTCTGGTCAGGGATGATAAATCTATCAAGTGCTACCACAATAGCTGTTTTACTATTTGCTTCAATTAGCGAAGCATTGCCTGCTGTGTAAAGTGGTTTCAGTTCAAGCTCTTGCACGGCAGTTCGTTTAAATCTAATTTGGTCCCGGATATAGAAGCGCAGGTAGTCCACTGAATAATCGATAGGACTTTCATTTTTTATTTCTAGCTGGTGATAGATCACATCGTTTTTTATATAGATCCCAGTAAGCCTAGCGGAAAGCCCCAATTTCTTATCTGAAATTCCTTTCACGGTAGCTGGATTATCCAGCAGCCCATTTGCATACATTTCCATTGATGCTTTTGATTGCACCGGTAGTTGATAGACCCATTGC
>DASVST010000248.1:0-3960 GCA_036387965.1 Segetibacter sp.
CTGATTATTCAATTCCATGGGATGAAGTGAGAAGTAAAATTACTTCTCGAACTAAAATGATCATGATTAATTCGCCACATAATCCAACAGGTACTGTGCTAGGCGAGAACGATATAGCTGAATTAAGAAAAGTCGTTAAGGACACAAACATTTTCATCTTAAGTGACGAAGTTTATGAACACCTAATATTCGATAACATACCACATCTTAGCATTCTCCGCTACCCTGAGTTATTGGAAAGAAGTTTCGTTTGTTTCTCGTTTGGTAAAACCTATAACTGCACCGGTTGGAAGCTGGGTTATTGTATCTCTACTCCTGATTTGATGAAGGAGTTTAGAAAAGTTCACCAGTTTAACTGCTTTACTTGTCATACACCTTCGCAGCTTGCACTTGCAGAATATCTAACGAATTCAGAAGCATATTTATCACTCGGCGGCTTTATGCAAAAGAAGCGGGACTTTTTTTCTGATTTAATGAAAGCCACTCCCTTCAAAGCACTGGAAAGTAAAGGAAGTTATTTTCAATGCTATAGTTATGAGGGGCTTTCGGAGCTTTCAGACAAGGATTTCGCAATTCAATTAGCAAAGGAATATAGAATTGCTACCATCCCGGTTTCCGCCTTTTACAATAGCGGAAAGGACAATAAAGTATTACGATTCTGCTTCTCCAAAAAAGAAGAAACTTTAGCAAAAGCAGTCGAACAACTCGTAAACTACAGGCAATAATTAATTTTTGGGTGTTGTAAAACTCCTTCATTCATCCAGATATATTTCCGTTCATCAATAATTCTCTTCCCTCAGTTCGGCTTCAAAATGCCTGAAAGTGGCTACAGTATTGCATTTGATGCTTTGCTCATTATCAGTGGGTGCATACTACTAAAATAAATATGGTACTTTGTATTGCATAGTATTGAAAATTGTTGCATCTTTGTGAAGTAAATGTAAGGATAGTGAAAGCTGAATAGAGAAAACAGAAGTTGAAGTGAGTGACACAACGATGCTGATTAAAGATGAAACGCCGGTAACAAAAAATAAATAACAGGTCTCCTTAACTGGAACCACAAAAACTCCGAAAGATGAATATAGACAACACACAGAGCCAGATGCGGAAAGGGGTACTGGAGTTTTGCATTCTATCCATTATCCGCCAGGGCGAAGCTTACCCAAGTGATATAGTGGAGAAAATGAAAGCAGCTAACCTGAATATTCTGGAAGGCACCCTTTACCCACTCTTAACCAGGTTGAAGAATGCAGATTTTCTAACCTACCGCTGGATTGAAAGTAATAGTGGACCGCCCCGCAAGTATTTTACATTAACCGAAAAGGGACTTGCATTTTACGGTGAGCTTGAAAGCACCTGGAATGAGTTAGCAAACGCGGTCAATACGCTAACCAACCGCACCCAAACTACAGATGCAAACCAAACCCAACTTTAACAACCAACTAAAGCACTAGAAATGAAAAAGGTAATAAATATAAACTTCCAGGGCAGGGTAATTCCGATTGAGGAAACTGCTTACGACATGCTGAACCAGTATGTGGAAAGCCTTCGCATATTTTTTGCGAACGAAGAAGGAAGGGATGAGATTATAAATGATATAGAGGGGCGTATCGCTGAACTTTTTGGAGAAACACTAAAAAAAGGTAGCACTTGTATTACTGATGTTGATGTTAATACCATCATCAATAGCATGGGCCGTCCAGAAGATTTTGAAGCCGAAGAAGCAAGTATACATTCTCAACTTGCAGGAGAAAAAACATATACGTCTGGTAGCCAGGCAGCTACCGAACCACGTGGAAGGCTGTATAGAAATGAGAACGATAAAATGTTGGGTGGTGTATGTTCGGGTATAGCCAATTATTTACGGGTTGATCCTACGATTCTACGTATCATTTTCGCTGTTATAACATTCGGCGGCTTCGGATTAGGTTTTGTAGCATACATCCTTTTATGGATAATCGTTCCGTCTAAACCATTAGTTGCAAGTTTAAAAAAGAGGTTATACCGTAATCCGGAAGATCGTGTTATTGGCGGTGTTGCAGGAGGACTTGCTGCTTACTTTAATATACAGGTTTGGGTTCCAAGGGTAATATTTGCCCTGCCTTTAATATTTGGTATTATAATATCAGTTTTTCAGAATGTATTTGGAGATTATAATCCCTTCCCTGCTGTAGTGTTCAGCTCTTTCGGAAGTACCTTACTAATTGTATATGTTATTCTGTGGATAGTTATACCTGAGGCAAACAGTGCTTCTGAGCGTTTAGAAATGCGTGGTGAAAAAGTAGATCTTAACAGCATCAAAAATACCATTAAGGAAGAGATGGTTGGTGTAAAAGGTCGGGCAGAAAAGTTTGGTAGTGAGTTCAAAGATAAGGCAGCTCAATTTGGAACCGAATTTGGTCAGCAGGTTTATAAAGCTTCTGCTGAAGCTGCACCAGTTGTTCGCACTACAGGTAACAGAGTTTTAAATGCGATAGGCATACTATTCAAAGCGTTCTTCTTGTTTTTTGCAGGAATTATAGTATTTGTAATGTTGATGGGACTGTTAGCATTAATGATTGGTGGCGTTAGCGTGTTCCCTTTAAAAGATTTCTTCTTACAAGGCTTTTGGCAGAATGCACTTGCATGGACAACTCTTCTATTGTTTTTAGGAGTGCCGGTTGTTGCGTTTTTTACCTGGGTAATACGCCGGATAATTGGCGTAAAATCAAAGAACAAATACATTGGTTACACCTTTGCAGGATTGTGGGTTATTGGATTAATAGCAGGTATTTGCCTGGCTGCTTCTATCGCACAAGATTTCAACACCGTTGCAAGAGAAAAGCAGGATTACTCAATCATTCAGCCAACAAGTGGCAAAATGATAGTAAAAGTAGCAGAGGGTAACTTTAAGGTGTACGGTAGATTTTTTAAGATGGATGGCTTATTAAGCATGACAGATGACAGCATCTACCTGAATAATGTTCGTGTAAGAATTGTAAAAAGCCCGGACAGCTTATACCACTCATATGCTATAAAAAGCAGCAATGCCGGTGATGATGCAAGTGCTTTAAGAAATGCAAAAGAAATCTCTTACTCCATAAATCAGCAGGATAGTTTACTGTATTTATCAAGAGGTTTCGCTGTAACAAGAGGTACACGTTTCCGCAATCAGGGAGTAATCGTTACAATCCAGGTTCCGGTGGGTAAAAGAATACAGGTAGACAGAAGTGTTAGCCGCAGATTAAATTGGTTTCGTATAGACAATAGACACAATGATTGGGATGAAGATTGGAATGACTACCAAAGTTGGTCAGACAATGTAGAATATATAATGACAGTTGGCGGACTTGAAAGAGTTGATAAAGAGGAAGGTGAAGATCAGTTTGATGAAGAGACAGATACGACCACTACTGACGCTATGGAGCAGTTTAAGAAGAGTAAAGAACAGCTACGTCTAGAAATAGAAAAGCAACAAAGGGATCTGGATGAGAAAAAGAGAGAGCTTGAAAAAGCAAACGATAGTACCAAAACCTACCGTTATAAAACTTCATTTAAAGAAGACAGTGAAGCAGAAGATGATGTAACGAGTAGCAGTAAATCTGCAACCCGGACACCAACAGACATAACTATAAACCCAATGCTTGCTATTTTCAGGTTCATTGACTAAAACTGGTTGAAGTTGGGAAAAAGGGGCTCTGCTGCATATATTGGGTGGAGCCCTTCCCTTTCTAAACGAGAAGCTGAATAGCAATCCAACGCTATTCAGCTTCTTAGTTTTATTCGGAATAATTGTTCCCCCTCTTTCTCCTATTTTTGCCGGATAAAATACATTTATGAAGAATACTCCCTTCACCAACAAGCACATTGCGCTTGGAGCAAAAATGGCTGAGTTTGCAGGATATAATATGCCTATAAGTTATACAGGTATAAATGATGAACATGCAACGGTAAGAAATGCTGCGGGTGTTTTCGATGTAA
>DASVST010000249.1:0-2525 GCA_036387965.1 Segetibacter sp.
CAAACAAGCTGAAAACTTATTAAGAGATAATAAGATCGACCTGATTTATTATTTGAGGCCAGAATGGGAGATATTGAATTATCCTTTTATTGCTACACACTGGGATAATTGCCACAAATCAATCCCTCCTTTCCCTGAAGTAGCGCTTGACGGAATGTATGAAAAGAGAGAGAAATATCATCTGTATACATTAAACAAAGCTCTCGCTATACTTTGTGAGTCTTATGCCGGAGTAAAGGAAGTGCAAAAGCTTAATACTTACCAGGAAGATAAGATTAAAATGCTCCCGATTTTTGCTGGTGAGGTTATCAATAAAAGCTACCCCGAGACGGAGCAACAGCAAACTTTATCAAAATTCAATTTACAAAAAGAGAAGTACTTTATTTATCCCGCACAATTTTGGGCACATAAAAATCATTACAATATTATAACTGCATTTCAAAAATTAATTGCAGAAACAAAAGATGAGCAGTTGAAGCTAGTGCTATGTGGAAGTGACAAAGGGAACTTTGACTATATAACTGATGTAATCAGATCTTTATCTCTCACAGATCGTATTCTTACACCAGGGTTTGTTTCGGTTAAGGAGTTGAACATTTTTTATAGAAACGCGATAGCCTTAACTATGCCTACTTTTTTAGGACCTTCTAACATGCCATTGATAGAAGCGGCACATTTAAGATGCCCCGTTTTATGTTCGGACTTAGAGGGACACAGAGAAATACTGGGAGATAATGCATTGTACTTTGCGCCTACAGATTCTGATTCAATGAAAAATGCAATGGTGCAGATACTTGATAAGCAACGTAGGGAGCAGTTATCTGAGTCCGCTTACTTATATATTCAACAATCACACTTCAACCTTGAAAATGCTTTAAACATCCTCAACAGAACCCTGTGTGAACTTATCCCGATCCGTAAAACGTGGGGATACTAAACATTGAATTTAAGGTCTTACTATTTCCAGAATTTCATTATAAGTATATACTTTATTGCCTGCTTCATCTCTCTTTGATGCTGCAATCATTGCTTTAGCTACGGTTGTTGCATCTATCGCTCTATATTTTTTCAACGAGCCATAAAGCCCTAAGCTTAATGCTCGCATTACACCTTTGCCGAGCATTTCCCCAAACCTAAATTCACTTCGCTTGCCTAATAAGAATGAAGGTTGAAAGACGTGAATGCTTCTATAGGAAAATGTGGTAATTGTATTTTCAACTTTACCTTTCAATTGCAGGTAAAAATTTTTGGAGTTTGCATTTGCGCTAATTGAAGAGACAAGAAGATATTTAGTATAACCACCAGCCAACCCAAGCTGTGCTGCATTTACAGCAATATCATAATCTATTTTTTTATACGCTGCTTTATCGCCATTTACTTTCTTCATTGTAGTTCCAATACAACAGAAAATACTATTACCATTACCAATCTTCTCTTCAAAATCTTTTATATTGTTGAAGTTTACGATTTTAACTTCTAGCCTGGGGTGATTGAGTTTATATTCTTTTCTTACCAACACACTAACCTTCTCATAAGTATCATCAGCCAATAATAACTCTACAAGGTTACTTCCTATAAGACCTGTTGCACCTAAAACCAAAGCCGTTTGTGCTTTCATATTTGTTACTTTGTAAGTCAATAACGTTCATGCAAATTCAGGAAAATATTTCACTAAAGCCGTATAATACCTTTGCTATAAATGTAAAGGCACGGTATTTCTCTTCATTCTCATCATTGGATGAATTAGCTGAATTGATTGCGATTTCATCAACAAACAAACAGCAACTCCCAACGCTAACTCTCGGGGGAGGAAGCAATATTCTTTTTACGCAGGATTATCATGGCTTAGTGATGAAGAATGAATTTAAGGGCATTGACCTTATTGGTGAAACAGGCGAGCATTATTTAGTGCGGGCAGCAGCAGGAGAGAACTGGCACCAGTTTGTTTTACATTGCATAAAGAATAACTATGCCGGAGTTGAAAATCTTAGTTTAATCCCCGGAAATGTAGGAGCAAGTTCTATGCAAAATATAGGAGCTTATGGTGTTGAGATCAAAGATGTATTTCATGAGCTTGAAGCTTACAGTATAGGAGATAATAAAGTTGTTTGCTTCAATAAAGAAGATTGTGAATTTGGATATCGTGAGAGCATCTTCAAACGTAAATACAAGGATAAGTTTATCATTACAAGTGTAACTTTTAAGCTGAACAAAACTCCTGAATATAAAGTTTCATATGGCGCAATTGAACAGGAAATTGAGAAGATGAAGGTTAAAGAACTAAGCATTAACGCTATTTCACAGGCTGTGATAAACATCCGTAGCAGTAAGCTCCCAAACCCCGAAGAAATCGGTAATGCTGGCAGCTTTTTTAAAAATCCATCAATACCGAAAGAGCAGTTTGAAGCTTTAAAAGCAGAGTATGATGGTATAGTTGGTTATCCCTCAGCAAATGAATTGGTGAAGGTTGCCGCAGGCTGGCTTATAGAACAATGTGGTTGGAAAGGTTATAGAAAAGGTGATGC
>DASVST010000250.1:0-5993 GCA_036387965.1 Segetibacter sp.
AGAACCAATTTTATCCCTGGTGTTGTAACTGTTCCTGTAAAGAATGAAGCTGATGGAACGTATACTTTCAATTATATTATAAAAGTTTACAAGCAAAACGAACAGCGGAACTTTGAAGATGCAAGGGGAATGGTTATGAGTGATTACCAACAAGTTTTAGAAGATAAATGGCTAGTGCAATTGAAAAAGAAATACCCCGTAAAAGTTAATACATCAGTGTTCAATAGTATTAAGTAGGTATACCCAAACCCCAGGGGCTTAACAAAATTTGTGAAGATCCTTTATACTCGCTTCACCCTTCAGGGATGGGGCTTCATTTCTCGTTCACTCTTTAGGACTGGGTTACACCAACTCCTTCACCACATTCCATACAACCTTTGGCTTGCCTAAGGTGTAGTAATGCAGTACAGGTACTCCAAAAGCTTTTAGTTCCTTACTTTGTTGCAGAAGCCATTCCGTTCCAACCTGCTCAGTTTCTTCATCGCTTTTACTGCGCATAATTGCATTAGATAGATCTGTAGGAATATCAACCTGGAATATTCTAGGCAAAATTGATAATTGCTTTTTGCTGGTGATAGGTTTCAGTCCCGGTATGATGGGACACGTAATCCCAATGTCTCTGCAAGCCTTCACATACTCAAAAAATTTTTTGTTGTCAAAAAACATCTGAGTCATAATATAACAACCACCTGCATCTACTTTCTCTTTTGTACGCTTAAGATCTATTTCAAGGTTTGGAGCTTCAAAATGTTTTTCAGGGTAGCCTGCAACGCCAATACAAAATTTAGTTTTTCCCCCATTCTGGATGTCCTCATCAAGGTAAATTCCATTATTTAAATCGACTACTTGTTTAAGCAAGTCAATAGCATAACGATGACCCCCGGGTTCAGGTTCAAAAGAAGCTTCGTTTTTAGCAGCATCACCGCGTAGTACAAGTACATTATCTACATCAAGAAAATTAAGATCAATCAATGCATCTTCCGTTTCTCTTTTATTAAAGCCACCACAAATAAAATGAGGCACAGCATCAATTCTATAATGATTCATTATAGAAGCACAAATACCAACTGTTCCGGGTCTTTTGCGTACTTCAACTTTCTCAAAAGTTCCGTCAGCTTTTTTCTTAAACATCGTTTCGCTGCGGTGGTAAGTCACGTTAATCCATGAAGGTTTAAACTCCATCAGCGGATCGAGGTGATCATAAATTGAATTGATGCTTTTACCCTTCAGCGGCGGTAAAATTTCGAAAGATATTAATGTATCCTTAGCTTGATTGATATGATCAATGACTGTCATGCGAAAATGTAATAACTGCAAACATATAGCAGGCTGCAATAAAATCCATATATTAAATGGTTACAAATATCTGTTAATAGCAATTCCATCAACAACCGTAATAAGTATTCGCCTATTTTTGTCACAAACACATTACACTGACTCTTACCATACATACACAGAATCTCTTCAAATCGTACCGTAACAGGATGGTAGTGAATGA
This sequence comes from Segetibacter sp., assembly GCA_036387965.1. Taxonomy (GTDB): domain Bacteria; phylum Bacteroidota; class Bacteroidia; order Chitinophagales; family Chitinophagaceae; genus Segetibacter. Next base: position 1,499 of record DASVST010000250.1, read on the forward strand.
TGTTTCTGTTGATGTAAAGCAGGGAGAAATTGTAGGACTGCTCGGCCCCAACGGTGCAGGTAAAACAACCACTTTTTATATGGTTGTTGGTTTAATAAAACCTGATGAAGGAAATGTTTTTTTGAATGATCTGAACATCACTAAGCTTCCCATGTATAAGAGAGCGCAGATGGGCATTGGTTATCTTCCTCAGGAAGCAAGTGTTTTTAGAAAGTTATCGGTAGAAGATAACATAAAGGCAGTGCTGGAGATGACGAAGCTTAGCAAGCAGGAACAAAGGAACAAACTTGATGCATTATTGGACGAATTCAACTTGCACCATGTTAGAAAAAATAATGGAGACAGCCTAAGCGGTGGCGAGAGAAGAAGAACAGAAATAGCAAGGGCTTTGGCAGTTGATCCGAAGTTTATTTTATTAGATGAACCCTTTGCAGGTGTTGACCCGATTGCTGTTGAGGATATACAAATCGTAGTTGCAAGATTGAAATACAGGAACATCGGAATTCTTATCACAGATCATAATGTAAACGAAACTTTATCTATTTGTGACAGGGCGTATTTGCTAATTGAAGGTAAGATTTTTAAAACAGGAACTGCCCAGCAACTGGCAGATGATGAAGAAGTACGTCGCCTTTATCTTGGTACTAATTTCGAGTTAAAGAGGAAGAACTGGATCATTGACATGGAAAAAAATAATGCACAGCAAAGAGAAGTTGAGCAAGCGCCTTAAGGATGAAGAGCCACGTCTTCCTAAAAATACTAAACTTTTAAATAGATTTGTGTTTGTTGATTGCTCCTTAAAGTAATACATGAAAATTCTGAGCCCAGCTATATCGCGTCTTGCCCGTTTAAGGCTGTCGCGTATTGAACACTGGATCAACAATCCGCTTGCCGCGCAACGGGAAGTTTTGCAAGACCTAATAAGCTCAGCCCAATACACGGAGTTCGGTCGGAAGTATTCGTTTAATAACATATTTACTCCCGATGAATTTAGGAACGCAGTTCCCATTCATGAGTACGAAGACTTAAAGCCATACATAGAAAGGTTAATGAATGGTGAGCAAAACCTGTTGTGGAATACCCCTGTAAGCTGGTTTGCAAAGAGCAGCGGCACTACAAGCGATAAGAGTAAATTCATACCAATCACTGATGAAAGCTTACAGGATAGCCACTTTCAGGGTGCGAAGGATGTAATTACCTTATACTATAATTCCTTTCCGGAAAGCGATCTGCTAACAGGCAAGGGTCTTGTAATTGGTGGCAGCCACCAGGTTAGCAAAATAAATGAAGATACCCAGTATGGCGATTTAAGTGCCGTGCTAATGCAGAATACTCCGTTCTGGGGGCATTGGCTTCGAACACCTGAGTTATCAATTGCTTTGCTCGACGAGTGGGAAGAAAAAATTGAGAAGCTTGCACAATCAACCATTCCTGAAAATGTAACAAGCATTAGTGGAGTGCCTACCTGGACGCTTATTTTAATTAAAAGGATCCTTGAAATAACCGGCAAACAAAATCTTAAAGAAGTCTGGCCAAACCTCGAATTGTATATTCATGGCGGTGTTTCTTTTATACCCTATAAAGAACAGTTTCAGAAGCTTATTGGTGCTCCAATTAATTATATCGATCTATATAATGCAAGTGAAGGTTTTTTTGCTGCGCAGGATAAAGGCGAAGAAGAAGGAATGTTGCTCTTCTTACAACATGGTGTCTACTACGAGTTTTTATCAACAGAAGAATATGGAAATGAAAAGCCGAGAACAATTGGTCTGGAAGACGTAGAGCTGGATAAAAATTATGCTATAGTAATAAGTACAAGCGGGGGCTTATGGAGGTACCTCGTAGGAGATACTGTAAAGTTCACATCAAAATTTCCTTTTAAAGTAAAAGTAAGCGGAAGAGTAAAGCACTTTATTAATGCTTTTGGTGAAGAGATAATCGTTGACAACAGTGATAAAGCTATTGCGGCTGCTTGTGAAAAAACTGGAGCCATTGTAAACGATTATACTGCTGCTCCAATTTATTTTAGTGATGAAGGTAATGGCAGTCATGAGTGGCTGATCGAGTTTGAAAAGGAACCAAGTGATTTAAGCCTGTTTACTCTTGAGCTTGATAGTGCGTTGAAAAATGCAAATAGTGATTATGAAGCAAAGCGCTATAAAGATATTGCTTTACGCATGCCTGTGGTAAGAGATTTACCAAGGGGTATGTTTAACGAGTGGCTTAAAAGCAAAGGCAAATTGGGCGGGCAACATAAAGTTCCCAGGCTGAGTAATGATCGCAAATATTTAGAAGAGATATTAAGTTTTAAGCACTAGATTCCTTCACCAACTACGATTTTGTGACTGACCAATGCTGCATTTTAAAAACGTCAAAAAATACTATAGTTCCTTCCTTGCATTAGATATTCCCGATTTAACTATTGGCCATGGTTTGTGGTGGCTACAAGGCGAAAATGGCTCCGGCAAAACCACTTTCTTAAAGATGATAGCGGGACTTCATCCTTTTATAGGAGACCTTTATGTTGATGACATCTACAGCATAAAAAAGCATCGGTTGCCATTCATCAGAAGCATAAACTATGCAGAAGCAGAGCCGTTGTATCCACCCTTTCTTACGGCAAAGGATCTAATAACATTATACTGTAAAACAAAAAAGGGAAGTATAGATGAAGCTGCTGAAATGTTGCAACAGTTACACGTTTTCCATGCATATGAGAAGCAGCTCGGTACCTACTCAAGTGGTATGATTAAAAAGCTAAGTCTTGTGTTAGCTTTCATCGGCAATCCAAAGTTTATTTTACTTGACGAGCCATTGATTACAATTGATGTTTTAGCGCTCGAGGTAATATGCAACATTATTAAAGATAAATTCGAGCACGGCATTTCCTTCATCATTACTTCTCATCAACAAGTTAATAGGGATCAGTTGATGTTTACCGGGTTCATCAAGGCTGCAGATCAACGCATAATGTTTCTACCAGATGGGCATAATATATAGAATATTACAAAGGCTGCTTATCAATCACTTTTACCAGGTGAATAGCGGATTATTCCTGTTTTTGTTCTTCATATTGTTCGGCTTACCACAACAACCTTACAGCTTTCACCTTGCATTAATAACCGGAATTATTGAAAGCCAGGTGTTCCTGCTATTTGTGATGATTCTTTGGTTATTGTATAATCTAAAATGTGTTGATTATGTAATAAAGCAGCTAAATGAACCAAGGCTGGCTTTTCTGTTCTGCCTCAATAATATCTCTTTAAAGGAAAGATTCAGGTACTTATTGTATGTGCAGGTTTTTATTTACCTGCCAATACTTCTTTATGCCGGTGCTATAGTATTTATAGCAATCAAACAAAACAAATGGTTTTTTGCGTTTGAAGTAATTGCCTTCAACATTGCATTGGTAAGTATTTCAACCCTTGTTTATGTGCATGCTTTGGAGAAGAAAACCATCTTGCCCCAGGTGAAATTTCCTTCGGTAACTATTCGTTCTGCAAAGCCGCTTTTCCTTATTTCCCTCTTGCATTTGTGGCGTTCACGAAAGCAAATGTTGTTTGTTACAAAAACTTTTTCACTATTGATTTTGTGGGTGTTTATGTTCACCTATGAGCCTGTTAGAAACGATGTAAGACCTTTAATGCTTTGTATGCTTTTGTGCGTGATTGCACACAGCGGAATCATTTTCCAGGTAAGATATTTCGATGAAGAATACCTGTCGTTTACTAAAAACCTACCGATCACTGTACTCAATAGGTTTACAAGTTTAGCCACTGTGTTCACAAGTATCTTTTTGCCAGAACTAATTTTTGTATGGAAGGGCTATGGTGTCCATTTCTTATGGCAGAATTATCCGCAATTAGTTTTAATGCCGATTGCAAACATGTGTTTCTTGTATACGGTTCTGCTGCTTGAGCAGAGCACGATGGAACAGTTCGTGCCGGTTGTGTTTTGGATTAGTGCTGCAATCTTTTTTATTCTTTTATACAACCCGGGGATTTTTACTGCTCTCGTAATAATCCTTCTCTCCTATGCCCTTTTCGTATCTTATATCTATCATTATGAGAAGAAGATAGAAAGGTTAAAACAGTAGTCAGCAACGTGCATCCAAAATAATGGAATAAACGATGATGATTCTTTTACATTTGCTTATCATTAACTCGTTTAATTCTACAACATGAAATTACTTGAAGGTAAGGTAGCAATAGTGACCGGAGCAGCAAGAGGCATTGGTGAAGCGATCGCAATTAAGCTTGCTGAGCAAGGCGCAAGTGTTGCCTTCACTTATGTAAGCGAAGGCAGTGCAGATAAGGCAAAGACTGTGGAAGAAAGGATTGCTGCTTTGGGTGGCAAGGCAAAAAGTTATAGAAGCAATGCAGGTGATTTTAAAGAATGCGAAAGCTTTGTAAATGATGTAATGAAAGAGTTTGGTACTGTGGATGTGTGTGTAAATAATGCCGGCATAAGTAAAGACAACCTTCTGCTTAGAATG
>DASVST010000251.1:0-9756 GCA_036387965.1 Segetibacter sp.
ACAATGTATGCAACCCAGAAACTTGGGTTTACAATTGTTCAGGCAGGCATCATTATGGCTCTCTTCGGTGCAGGCTCTGTTGTAGGTGCTTTTATAGGAGGCAAAGTAACAGATGCAATTGGCTTTTATAAAGTACAGTCGTTTGCCTTGTTTGGTGGTGGAGTTATGTTTATCGTTGTTGGATACCTTACATCTTACCTCGCATTATGTATTGGTGTCTTTATTTTGAGCATGATCAATGAGTCTTTTCGTCCTGCAAATTCAACTGCGATCGCTTTTTACAGTAAGCCAGATAATAGAACAAGATCATATTCTTTAAATCGACTTGCGATTAACTTAGGGTGGGCTTTCGGTAGCGCTATGGGGGGTTTTTTAGCAGCTAAAAATTATCACCTGTTATTTTGGGTAGATGGATTGACGAACATTTCTGCCGCAGTTTTATTGCTATTCGTTTTACCAGTTCCGAAGGGTTTGAAGCAGAACCTTATTAAAAATAAAGAGCATAAACTTACATCAAATACCATCTCGGCATATAAGGATAAATCATACTTATGGTTTATTGTTCTAACAGTAATGTTTGCTTTTTGCTTCTTCCAGATGTTTACTATTCTTCCTGTTTATTTAAAAACGCGGCTACATCTGAATGAGAGATTGATCGGCACTTTAATGGCGATAAATGGTCTTATCATCGCTTTTGTAGAAATGGTTCTTGTATTTAGAATTGAAAAAATAGCAAGACCTTTCAGGTTTATTACGGTTGGTGTTTGGCTTACCGGACTTTCTTTCGGTATGTATAATCTTTTTACGGGGCAGTTCGTATTAGCCCTGTTTTCTATACTAGTTATTACAATAGGAGAAATGCTTTGCATGCCTCTCATGAATACCTACTGGATTAATCGAAGTAGCGAACATAACCGGGGTCAATACGCTGCACTTTATACCATGGCTTGGGGTACGGCACAAATAGCTGGTCCATCAATTGGAGGATGGATAGCAGACACCTATAGCTTCACTGTGCTTTGGTGGGTGATCTTTATGGTAAGTATTGTCGCTGGCATTGGTTACAACCGCTTGATGAAGTCTTCAGTTGCTACCTGATACCAAGCAATTCCACATCAAAAATAAGAGTGCTGTTAGCTCCAATCACTGCACCTGTTTGCCTTTCACCATATGCTAAAGACGGATGAAGAAACAATCTCCATTTACTACCTGAGGGCATAAGCTGCAAAGCTTCCGTCCATCCTTTTATCACCATGTTTAAAGGAAAGCTTGCAGGTTGTCCTCTCTTAACAGAACTGTCGAACACAGTTCCGTCAATTAATGTTCCATGATAGTGGCAAGTAACTGTACTTGCTGGTCCTGGCTTTTCACCTGTGCCTTCAGTTAAAATTTCATATTGCAAACCGCTTGCGGTAGTTACAACTTCAGCACGTTTTTTATTTTCTTCTAAAAATGCTTCTCCTGCTTTTAAATTGGCAGATGCTTTTTCTTCTTTCATTTTCGCTAGTTTTTCGGCCACTGACATGGCAATTAATTTAGAGGTGCAAGTTACTTTTGAATTTGCTATATCACTAAAACAATTATTACTTTAGCAACAGTTTGAAAAAAGTCCACAATATATTCTTCCCGCTTTTTGTTATCGCGTTAATTATTTTAGTAGGCGTCGTAGGTTTTATGTTGATTGAAGGATATAGTTTCTTCGATGCACTTTACATGACTGTTATTACCGTAACAACTATTGGCTATGGTGAAGTGCATGTACTATCTACCGCTGGGAGGGTTTTCAATATACTACTTATCGTTGCCGGCTTTGCCACCTTCGCTTATGCCATCGCCAAGCTTACTCAATACATAGTAGATGGAGAAATTAGAAAATACTTTAAACATCGAAAACTTATGTCAGCAATAAACCAGCTAGAGAACCATGTAATTGTTTGTGGATACGGAAGAAATGGTAGACAGGCTTGTCATACACTTAGGCACCATCACGAACAATTTGTGATAATTGAAAAGAGTGAAGATCACTCCCTAACTCAGCATTTTGATAAAAAGCATATGCTTTACCTTAAAGGCGATGCAACAGATGATGAGGTTTTAACTCGTGCAGGCATAAAAAGGGCTAAGGCATTATTAACTGTTCTGCCTGATGATGCGAGTAATGTTTTTATCGTTTTATCCGCACGTTCACTCAACGACAATATTCAAATAATAAGCAGGGCTTCCAATCAAGGTTCGGTGCCTAAACTAAAAAAAGCAGGCGCAAATAGTGTAATCATGCCTGATAAAATTGGCGGAACACATATGGCTACACTGGTTACAAAGCCCGATGTGATAGAGTTCATAGATTACCTATCTGGAGAAGAAGGAGATTCTATAAACCTCGAGTCTATAGATTACGACACCCTACCGGAGGAATTGAAAGGCAAAACGCTACAGGAAATTCTAAGGGCACAAACATCACTAATTCACTGTATTGGAGTTAAGCGTGCAGATGGTAGGTTTATCATTAATCCATCAGGTTCAACTTCGATAAATGAGAAAATGAAAATAATAATTCTCGGAACCAGGCAGCAGATCGAAAGCGCTAAAATGCAATAGGTACAATGTCCCGTGGAATTAATTCCTCACCCCATTGTCAGAAGTATCTTTTGGAAGAACCAGATTTAATTGAGCAGGAAGAACTTTTGCAACTATCTTTTTCACCTTACCAACGTACTCTCCATCAATTTGAAAATGGACTTTCTTATAGGTCTCTATTGTAACAGAACTTGCATGGAATACCTCTATTTTTTTGGGGTTAAAGGATCTTGGTCTTAAGAATGTTTTTAGGATCTGGAAGAAGGCAAGTCTTTTAATTATCACTACTTCAAATAAGCCGTCGTATAAATCCCCTTGTGGGTTAATGACCGCCCCGGTACCGTATTTACTTGCATTAGCCAATACAACCATAAAGGCATCACGTTTAATCTCCTTATCCTTAGATTGAATAATCACCTGTATGTTTTGCTTTCTCCAGAGCACTTTAAAAACTAACCGTGCATAGCCTAACATACCTCTTATATCTCCCTCATCAAAATATTTTATTAGCTGGGCGTTTAAACCGATATCTGAAAGGTGCAGGCATATCTGATTATTTACTTCAATAACATCCGAACATTTTATTGTGCCATTTACAATAACATCTAAAGCATCATTTATGTTGGTAGATATATTTAATTCCTTAGCCATTCCGTTAGCAGAGCCTGCAGGTAAAATTGCCATTGGTAAGGGAGTACCTAATATTTGTTTGGCAACTAATGTAACGGTGCCGTCACCTCCAACTGCAACAACACGGTCTGGCTTAATTTTGTTTATTTGGTGATTGATAGCATCAGTATCATTTTTACCGCTAAGGATGAATGTATGTATACGATGAGGAAGTGGTTCAAAATATTGGTCAATAGCGGCTGGGTAATCCACTTTTGTTTTACCTCCGGACACCGGGTTAATAACAAACAATATATTTAAGCTGCTTTCCTGATTCATAAAGGTTCAATAACAATAAATGCAAAAGTCAATAGATATTCCGGTTATTAGTAAAAAAGCATCTTTTCTGGATCGTATAGAAAAGACAATCCTCCACTGGTTTCGGCTGACAAATGATCCTATAGTAAAAGTATACCACGGCTATGGCTATGCCTCACATTTGGTATTATTCGGGCATGTTTTTACGTTAAGCCCGCTACCCAGAAAAAAATACCGAACAAATTTTTGGACAAATACGTTTGCATTGTTACGATCTTTTATGGTTAAGCCCAAGCCGGGTGCCACTCTTCAGATTATATGGGATGAAAAAATAATAAAAGTTAAGGCTGGAAAAGATGGCTTCTTCAGATTTGAATGGGAACCCGGAAGAGACCTATCGCCAGGCATATATAAAATAGAAGTACAGCTTGTAGATGAATATAAGGATACAGCAAACGTGTTAGCAACAGGCACGGGTTCTGTTTTAGTTCCATATAAAAGCCAATATGCATTCATTTCTGATATTGATGATACTTTCCTGATCTCTCATTCATCCAATTTGCGTAAAAGGTTATACGTGCTTCTTACTAAAAATGCACATACCCGAAAACCATTTGAAGGTGTTGTAAACCACTACCAGTTATTAGCAAAAGCAGGTGCGAAGCCTGATGCTCCGAATCCTTTCTTTTACGTGTCGAGCAGCGAATGGAATTTGTATGACTTTATTAAAGAGTTTACAAGAACCAACAAAATGCCCGAAGGTGTTTACCTGCTTAACCAGGTTAAAAGATTAAAACAGGTTTGGCGTACCGGTCAGAATAATCATGGAGGAAAGTTTACACGAATTGTGAGAATAATAGAATCATATCCAGATCAGAAGTATGTTTTATTAGGAGATGACTCGCAGCAGGATCCAAATATTTATGCATCAATTGTTGAACACTTTCCCGGTAAAATCATTTGCGTTTATCTTAGAAATGTGTATGCTAAGAATGCTACCAACGTAAAATTATTGAAAGAGAAGATTGAAGCAGCCGGCGTGCCTGTATGTCATTTTAAAAGAAGCGCAGAAGCTATTGAGCACTCTTACAAATTAGGTTTAATGCAAATGCCTGCGCCGGAAATTTGAGGTATAAGAAAATGGATGTTTTAATCAAACTGCCTTGCAGTTTCAGTTATCGGTTTACTGCCGTCATGAAGCCAGTGTTCCATTATGGGGCCTTTAGTTCCAAACACCGGATCAGTTTCAGGTAACGAAACTCTTTTTATTGCAGCATCATCTAAAGCACGTTCCTCAAGATTTCCTTTTTTAAGGTCGTATTCACTTCCATTTGGATAGGCTCCAACACATTCGAAATCTGCACTTGCGCCATAATTTTTATGTGCAACACCCGCAGGTATCACTACAACATCACCTTTGCTCACATTTATAAGTGAACCATCATCACCACCTAACATCAGCATACATGTTCCTTTACCTATGCCAATAACTTCGTGGGTATTGGTATGGTAGTGGTGATACGTATAAATACCATTTATCCACGAGTTCTTCCAATTATTTTTATTGAAGACATCTTCTATAATAGAAGCATTAGCATCATCCGCCAAATTGAAAACATGTTTATAGACCAACACTGGTAAAACATTATTATTTGGGAATATTTTATCAGCAGCCATTATATGCTGACTTACCTCTGTATGAGGATTTATAAACTCTTGCATGATTAATTATTCGGAAGGTTACAATTTGAATGATTAACCAAGTGACCTTAGCCATGTGACTAACTCATCACGACCCTTACCTAACTTCTGTTGCAAACGACCCAGCAATTCATCGTCTTTGCCGTCTTCATATTTAAGATCATCGTCTGTTAGGTCAGCATGTTGCGCTTTAATTTTTCCTTTCCACTCATTCCATTTGCCTTTTATTTCTAACTTATCCATGTTAAGCAATTTAGTCTTAACAGGTTAAAGAATCATGCCATTGAACACCCATTTTGCTCGTAGGAGAAACGCACTAAAAACAAAAAAGCCGCATATAAATGCGGCTTTTTAAGTTGTTGAAAAGGGGGTTATTGAATACGCTTAACGTTTACAGCATTCATACCTTTTTGTCCGCTTTTAAGTTCAAACTCTACGCGGTCGCCTTCTTTTATATCATCCATTAAACCGCTTGCATGTACAAACGTTTCATTTTTTCCGTCGTCATGTTTAATGAAGCCAAATCCTTTTTCTGAATTAAAGAATTTTACTGTGCCTTGTGTTGTAGTTTCCATTTTTAATAATTAATTGGTAATGGAGCGAAGATAGGATTTTATTTTGACATGTTCATCAGAAACTATTAAGAAGCAAGTTGTTATATAATTATGTTTTCACAAATGGAGAAGAAGCTGTGGTATTGAAACCTATGACTTTAAAATGTATTTCGTAGTTTTTTGACTACTAACATCTTAATTTTTTTTACCTCAAGTGGTACAATTTTTACTAAGGTAGTTTTAAATAAATTTAATATCATGAAAAAATTATTCCTGCCTATTACAGTAGGCATCACTATGTTGGCTTTCGCATCATGTGATTCAGGCACAACAAGCGAAACAACAACCGATTCACTTGCAAGTTCAGAAACAGCAGGTACGTCCGGTACATCAGATGAGGGATCTTCAGCATCTTCTGCGGTTGACCTGAACGCCTCTTATATGGATCTGTCAAGTGGTAAAACATTTACAATTGATAGAGATGAGGCAACAAGCGCATATGTAAATCGTGAAACCCGCCAACCTGTGTTGTATTACGTGAATGTCGCTACAAACGACACCTTCGACAGAAGCGGAAGAATGGTTAACGGCTCATTAATTAGAATGGATGACGGTACTTACACAGTAGATGAAACACGTTTGAAAACTAAGATCGACGAAGACGGTGATGTAAAGGTTAAAGATGGTGATGATTCAAAATTGAAAGTAGACGGAAACGAAGCTGAGGCAAAATTGAAAACAGAGGGATCGAAAGAAAAGTTAGACGGGAATAAATACAAGAAAAAGACGGATACCAGTAAAACAAAGATCAGGCAATAAACTAATAAGCATCCAATTAAATTAATAAAGCTGCCTTCTATGGCAGCTTTTATTCTAAAAGTCAAATCATTTTATCATCAAACTTTTATTATGCAAATCAAATATTTAATGCTCATCTGCACAATTAGCATGGTGTTGGCATGTAATAACAATCCTAACGGAGAGTATATCGATTTAACGACTGGTAAAACAATAGAAGTTGAAAAGGACAAGGAAACAGGTTACATGGTTAATGCAGAGAGCAAAAAACCTGTTTACCTCTATGTTAATCCATCAACCAAAGACACTTTTTATGGAAGAACCGGTAAGAAAGTTAATAACCATGTTATAGTTACTGACAACGGCAACTATAAGTATGATGACGATGACTATGTGTATAAAAATGGAGACTACAAGTTGAAGACTGACGATAACGATGTGAAGGTGAAGGACGGAGATTATAAGATGAAGACAGATGACGGTGATGTAAAAGTGAAGGATGGTGACTATAAAAGAAAAACAGACGATGGAGATGTGAAGATTAAGAATGGAGATACAAAGATTAAAACAGATGATGGAGAAGTTAAAGTAAAGCGGAAGGATTAAAAAAGCTCCAGTCTAAGAATGGAGCTTTTTTAATTTAGCAGATTAATTTAAAATTTTGGTGCAGCAGCTAAAATCTCTTCACTCACACCACTTGCATATTTTTCAAAGTTCTTTACAAACTGCTGTGCAAGGTCTTTAGCTTTAGTATCGTAGGCTTCTTTATCAGCCCATGTGTTTCTAGGATTCAATATTTCTGAAGGAACATTCGGACATTCTTTCGGCATCATCATACCAAATACAGGATGTGTTTCAAACTCTACATCGTTAAGCTTTCCTTCAAGTGCAGCCGTAATCATTGCTCTTGTAAACGGCAATTTCATTCGGCTTCCGATTCCATAAGGTCCGCCACTCCAGCCGGTATTGATCATCCACACGTTTACATTTGTTTCTTTCATCTTCTCACCCAACATCTCTGCATATTGACCAGGATGTAACGGAAGAAATGGTGCACCAAAACATGCACTGAACGTTGCTTTTGGCTCTGTAACGCCAGCTTCTGTGCCTGCAACTTTAGCAGTATATCCACTTATAAACTGGTACATTGCCTGACCCGGAGTAAGTTTACTTACAGGTGGCAATATGCCATAAGCATCAGCAGTTAAAAAGAAAATGTTTTTAGGTGTTTTACCAATTGATGGTTCAAGGGCATTACTTATATAATGCAGCGGGTAACTTACCCTTGTATTCTCTGTAATTTTCTTACTCGAAAAATCAATTCTATTTGTTCCTTCAACAGGAGTTGTATTTTCAACTAGTGCTCCTGGCTTAATAGCATTGTAAATTTCAGGCTCCTTTTCTTCACTCAGATCAATCACCTTAGCATAACAGCCACCTTCAAAGTTAAATACAGTATCCTTAGTCCAGCCGTGCTCATCATCACCAATAAGTTTTCTGTTAGGATCAGCACTCAAAGTTGTTTTACCCGTTCCGCTTAAGCCAAAGAAAATAGCAGTATCACCTGCATCTCCCATATTAGCGCTGCAGTGCATACTTAATACTCCCTTGTCGTGAGGAAGTATATAATTTAAAATGGTAAAAATCCCCTTCTTCATTTCGCCGGTATAACCGGTGCCACCAATTATTATTGTTTTATGAGTGAAAGAAGCAATGGCAAAATTGTGCTGGCGAGTTCCATCTAAAGAAGGATCTGCTTTGAACCCTGGTGCCTGTATAATATGCCAGTCGGGTTCAAACTCATCAAGTTCATCTTCTGTAGGTCGAAGAAACATGTTATAGGCAAACAGGTTACTCCATGGGTTTTCGTTTATAACCCTAATGTTTAACCGATAAGAAGGATCAGCACATGCATATGCATCACGAACCCAAACAGAATCTTTTGTGGCAAGGTAATTCAGCAACTTTTTCTTTAGCTCATGAAAATACTTTTCATCAATTGGTAGGTTGAAATTATTCCAGTGAACCGAGTTTTCAGTGATAGCGTCTTTAACAATAAATTTGTCCTGCGGACTTCTTCCTGTGAACTCTCCCGTTTTAATCACCAAAGCTCCTGTATCATTCAGCTCTCCCTGACCCATATCAACCGCCTGTTGAACTAACTCATCGGGTGAAAGCTGGTAATGAATATTTGTGGCATCAGATAAGCCTAATTGTAAAAGTTTTTCCATCGGAATAACCATCGTAGGAACAGACATAAGCAAGCAATCGTTTTAGTGAACAACAAATCTATAAATTATATTTTATCTAAAAGCATGCGTAAAAAGTACACAATTATAGATTATTTCTAATCAAAGTGCCTTTAATTAGATAATCTATAAAAAACCTACGAATACCTTTTCTTATCTATATACTTTTAGTAAAGTAAGTATTAAATAAAAAATAGTGCCGCAGTAGAAATTAGTTATTTATTTCCCCACCTGAAGGTCTGAATATCAATCCCCGATAAATCCAACACTCTGTCTACAACTGTGGCCGCCAGCTCTTCAATGGTTTGTGGGCGACTGTAAAACGAAGGTGTTGCGGGGCAAATAATTCCACCGGCTAGTGTTACAGCTTCCATATTCTTTATATGGACAAGGTTGTAGGGCGTTTCTCTAAGCAACAGAATCAACTTTCGCCTTTCTTTTAATATAACATCGGCAGCGCGTGTTACCAGGTCATTACTTATGCCTGCTGCAATTCTTGCCAGAGAACCCATACTGCAGGGTGCAACAATCATTATATTGTATTTTGCGGAGCCTGAAGCAAAAGGTGCATTAAAATCGTTCTTCTCATAAAATTGGACGGGTAAATCTTTGTAGTCTGTATTTCCAAGTTCCGCTTCCCAAATCTGTTTAGCGTTGTTACTCATTACAACACTTAATTCCTGCCACTGATCTTTTACAGAAATCAGCCTTTCAATTATAAGTTTTGGGTATAAAGCACCACTTGCGCCAGAAATTGCTACTAAGATTTTATTAGCCATGAGAAATAGCTTGGTTGTGGCAAAAGTACAAGCAAAATCCGTCGCCGGGAACGCTCAGGGTTGTTAATAACCTACTGAGCCTCAAATTATTTTTCACCATCTTGCAACCTAAAGTTTTAGCATCTCATCTATACAAGTGGTTTTTCATAGAATATTGGATTAAAACGGGGC
>DASVST010000252.1:0-3177 GCA_036387965.1 Segetibacter sp.
TTCATATCTTCTCCTACAATAAAACTTAATCCCGATACTGTTTTATTGACTGTACGTTCAATAGCTTCTCTATAAGAAAAGCCTGAAGGAGTGGTGCGTTGTACAAAATGAAATGACTGCTCTTCTGCAAATTTCAGTAAACCTTGTATTGCCATATAAAAACTTCGCTGCCTGTTTAGTTTAGAGGAGCTTAAAAACCGAAATTCCGGTCTGAAACGCCATCCCGTAAAACCGTGTAAAGGAGAATATTCATCGTCTTCATAGTGTTCAAACGGCTTTATGATTCTGCCTACCTCTATTGCTGCTGCGTATTTCGGATGATAATTATACATCACCTGCAGATTTACCGATGGCTCGATTTCTAAGAGGCTCAATGGAGATACAGCCAAGCTCAATATTCCTTTATAAATATCTTTCTTATCACCGGCAGGTTGTTGAGCATACGCTTTAGGTAAACCGAAGAATACCAGCACTAAGACTATGATGAATTTGTTCATGCTAATTGGCAACCTTACTAATTAAAGAGGGATTTAGCCTGTTCTGGATGTCGTATAAAGCAATGCCTTTATTAGTATAGCAAATGAGCAGGTTACTAACTGGTATCACATCATAAAACCAATCAGCGTCTGTAATGCGCTTTTTTTCTATTGGCGCCGAAGGATTGGAAACGTCGACAACAGAAAGACCATTTTTTTCGAGACAAACATAAACTGTATTATCCTGTATACCTAAGCCATGTGGTGTTGGCAATGCAAGAGACGATGTTAAAACAGGAGAGGTAACATTGCTGACATTATACACATTTAAAACATCTTGCGCTGGTCCGCAAGGTGTACCACCCCGAAGTGTTACATAAGAAAAATTACCACTTGCTACCACAGGGTCGCAACTCCGTACATGGCGTGCATTTGAAAGAAAGACAGGGTTGGCAGGTGTAGCAATTGAATAAATAAACATGCCCGTTGTCGAACCAATAAAGAGCTTATCCTGGTAAGGAAATATCGTTTCTATGCCTCCTCCTATAATAATTGATTTTTTGAAAACTCCGTTCACAGGGTCGGTGACATCATATACCTTAAGCGTGTTATTATCGACAACATACAAATGATTAAAAGCAATTGTAAACCGTGCAAGTGAACCACCAACACCTGTACTTGTAATAGTACCGGATGCTGATGAGGAACCACTATCCATAGATTTACCACACCCAACGTCTAATAACACAAAAGATAGTATTATACCGAAAGTAGCTTTAAGCATATATTAAAAGTTTGAGCATTTAGGAGATTGAAGCATTTCTTTACGCCAACCTATAATCACCCCTTTCTTCGGGTCTGGACATTCAAAGTATCCCCTTGCAGGAGGAAGCTCATTATTGTTCAAGCTAAAAGCACCGGCAATTCTTTTTACAACCTGGGGCTTTGTAAAATCTGAAATGTCAACTGTAATGAGATCATGAAGATTATTTGTAAAAAGGTAATTTCCGGTTATTGCAATTTCCTGGCAACCGTTAATTGATATAAAGCCAATCCTTGTTGTTTGTGATGGGTTTGTAGCATTGATTACATGTATTCCACTACCCTGATCTACCTGGAATATGTATCCCCCTTTGTAATAAATCTTGCCAGCCTTGGTAACGGGAATTGCAGCCTTGTAGGTTACTTCCTTAACTAACGCAGGGTCAGCATAAATTGGCTTGTATCCCTCTGCTTCTTTGGGCACTTTGGTAAAAGGTTCCGGTTCACAGCCATACATGGCAACGAAGCTGAAAAATAAAAGGGAAATCCGAAGGATATTTTTCACATGTAAGATTTTGATGTTTGAACAAAGAGACAATCTGTTTCTAAGATAACCATTCCCGTTGATTCGCTGCTTTATCTTTCTTATACATGAGCATTAATGTGGTTTTGACTAACCTTAACTTATCCAAGCACAGTAAAGACTTCTCATACTTGATAAATGTTATACATATAAATTAATGCTGAAAATCTTATTAGCTTTAGTGCCTTGATTTATAACCTTCTACCCTTTTATGAAATTACTACTTCAATATCTTAAGCCTTATAAATGGATGATTGCCCTGGCACTATTACTTGCCACGATTAACCAGGTATTCTCTTTATTCGATCCCATGTTGATTGGTAAGGTGATTGATAAATTTGCTAATCATCCATATACGTTCGATGATGGAACACCAAGAAGTTATGATCAATATATCTGGGGAGTTCTCGGTTTGCTCGGGTTATTGGTAGGAACAGCTATGGTGAGTCGTATAGCAAAAGCTTTCCAGGATTATACCGTAAATGTTATTATTCAAAAATTTGGCGCAAAAATATTTACAGATGGTTTACGCCACAGCATGCGCCTCCCCTACCAGGAGTTTGAAGATCAGCGAAGCGGTGAAACTTTATCTATTTTAACTAAAGTGAGAGCGGATACGGAAAAGTTTATTGGCTACTTAATAAACGTATTGTTTGCCATACTAGTAAGTCTTGTATTTGTAAGCATCTATGCAACAAGCAAACACTGGAGCATAATGCCTGTTTACGTTGGTGGCATTTTCGTGCTATCGTTTGTCACAAATATTTTAAGTAGAAAGATAAAAGTTATACAAAAGAATATTGTAAAAGAAACGACAGCGCTTGCAGGTACAACAACAGAAAGTCTTCGCAACATCGAATTGGTAAAAAGCTTAGGCTTAACTGAGCAGGAAGTAAAACGCTTAAATACCAATACCTACAAAATACTTGGACTTGAACTTCGTAAAGTAAAAAGCATACGCTCTATAAGTTTTGTTCAGGGTACTCTTGTAAATTTTCTTAGGCAAATTATAAGCTTCACTTTATTATTATTGATATTTCATAGAGAGTTAACTACGGGTGAATTTATCGCACTTCAATTTTATGGCTTCTTCATTTTTGGGCCACTACAGGAAATTGGAAATATCATTCTAAGCTATCGCGAAGCAGAGGCATCTATTGCCAATTTTCATCATCTTATGGAAAAGAAGATTGAAAGAAAGCCTACTAATCCAGCAAAGGTTGGAAGTATTAATGAACTTGAATTTGACAACATTATATTCAAACACCATACTGCACAGTTCAGGGCTCTTGATGGAATAAGCTTTGACGTTAAGCTTGGTGAAACAATTGCTTTCGTAGGGCCATCAGGTGCAGG
>DASVST010000253.1:0-18396 GCA_036387965.1 Segetibacter sp.
CCGGCATAGGTTAATGCATCAAGATTAATAATGTTATACTTAGGGTACTTTGTAACAAATAACCTTACTACATGCGATCCTATAAACCCTGCACCGCCTGTTATTAAAATATTCTTCATCTATACTTTATAGTATTTTTTGTACCAGTCAATAAAATTCTTTATTCCTGTTTTTATAGAGGTATTTGGTTTGTAATTTAAGTTAGAAACAAGATCAGAAACATCTGCAAATGTAGCAGGAACATCGCCTGGTTGAAGAGGCTTCATCTCTTTTATTGCTTTAACTCCAAGTTCGTCCTCAATCGCCTCGATAAAATCAACCAGTTTAACCGGCGAGTTATTACCGATATTGTAAATCTTGTAAGGAGCTATTGAAGTTGAGGGTTCAGGGTCTTTCGCATCCCAGTTTGCATTTTCTGCAGGCGGATTATCAATTACTCTTATAATACCTTCAACAATATCATCAACATAAGTGAAGTCTCTAACCATGTTACCATGATTAAATACATCGATCGGCTTATTGTTAAGTATCGCTTTCGTGAATAAAAATAATGCCATGTCCGGTCTTCCCCATGGCCCATAAACTGTAAAAAATCGTAAACCTGTAGTAGGAATACTAAACAGATGGCTATAAACATGAGCCATCAATTCGTTGCTTTTTTTACTTGCAGCATAAAGCGACATAGGATGATCTACGTTATCCGAAGTGGAAAATGGAACGTTCTCATTTAAGCCATATACACTAGAACTGCTTGCGTACACCAGGTGCTTCACTTTTGAGTGTCTTGAACTTTCAAGAATATTCGTAAAGCCAACAATATTACTATTAATGTATGCATCAGGATGTGATAAACTATACCGAACACCAGCCTGGGCAGCAAGATTTACAACCACATCAAACTTCTGTTGTTCAAAAAGTGATTGAAGCTGCTGCTTATCTTCTAGTTGCAATTGTATAAAAGAATAGCTATTGAACAAATCACTTTTGATGAGAGTGTTATATTTTATACCTTCTGCGTCTATTCCATGTGACTTGAGCCTGTTGTTTTTTAGATTTACATCATAATAATCATTGATGCTGTCCAGTCCTGTAACATCATCACCACGCTTCAAAAGTTTTGCTGCTAAATGATAGCCAATAAAACCAGCAGTACCCGTAACTAATATCTTCATTATTTCGTTGCGTGTTGTTTAAGCAAAAGGGTATATAAATTGTCTATTGCAGTTACCTCGGCATCTTTTGAATATTTCCTGGAACAAAACTCCTTTCCTCTCGTACCCATTTTGATTCTTAGCGATCTGTCGTTTATTAATTGCATAACTTTTTCAGAAAATAAATTTATGTCTCCTTTTTCTACAAGAAATCCTGATTCATTATCTACAAATGTATCTTTAACACCACCAACATTATAAGCTACAACTGGTTTACTACAAAGTTGCGCTTCAATTAAAGAAACCGGCGTTCCCTCATTTGAGGATGTTAAGGCTACAATATCAATTTCATCCATAACGCTATACATATCTGATATCCACGATGTAAAAACAAACTTTGAGTTTTCATTTATGCTTCCTGGCAAAGAAAAAGAAAAACCTTGCTGACTTAAAAAGTTTTCTAAAATACTTCTATCGGCCCCATCACCAATAATAAAGAACCTGACATTTACTACGCCTGTTTCTAAAATTTTGCATGCAACTTTTAGAAAGTCTAAATGGTTTTTGATAGGAACAATACGCCCAACAATAGCAATAGTAACTTCATTGGTTTTTACTTTGTATAACGACCTTAAGTCTTGTTTCTGCAAACAACTCTCATCAGGCTCAACCATGCCAAGAGGAATTTCAAAAACCTTGTTGTGTGGAAATATTTTAAACTGCCTTACCAACTCGTTCTGTTGAGATGGACTTAAAGCTATAGAGGCATCTGTTATCCTTGCTAAGCTTTTTTCTAACCAGATGATAACTTTTGTTGTGAACTCATTAAAATAAGAATGGAACAAGTGCCCATGAAAAGTATGAATAATTACAGCTTTCCCCCACAACCATGCTGCAACCCTACCTAAAAATCCTGACTTTGCTCCATGTGTATGTACAATGTGAGGTTTGTATTTTTGAATATAACTATACAATTTATAAAGAGTGACAAAATCTGAGAAAGGGTTAATACTTCTTTTTAAAGAAGGAATCTTTTCGATATCTAACCCCGGATATTGTTTTAGTAAGAATAGTGGTTCAAATTCATCAGCTTCTTTTTCACCATAAATTATTTTGACGTGGTACTTATCTTTTAATTTATAAAGTAAAGGAATGGTATCTGCTGCCTGCCCACCTATAACAAAACGGTTGATGATAATGAGGAGACGATGCTGCATTATGCGAAAAAGCTTAATGCCATTTTAGAGCCAGTTGGTTATTAAAAAAACTTTGTAGATAATCTGGAAAATTAGATAGCCTTCCTGGTAAGATGTTTGATGATAGGCGTTGAAACATCAACAAGTTGAAGATAATAATTGCGTAATCTAGATAGCATTTCCTCGTCAGAAAAATTTTCTTCGAATCTTTTCCTTGAGTTACGAGAATAAGAATCATAATCGCCAGAAAAGATTTCCATAATCCCCTTCGCTAAGTCGCGGGGATTTTTAGGTTCTACATTAATACCTGATAAGTTATGTTCATTGACCCAAGATACTCCTGAACCAGGTATATTGGTAGCCACCAAAGGCTTAGAGAACATCATTGCTTCTACTAATACTAAACCAAAAGCCTCGGTTTTCTCGCAACTGGGAAGGCAATAAACGTCGCAGGCTGAATAATAATTACCTACATCACCCTGGGATATCTCTAATACAAGAAAAACCTTATTCTGCAAGTTTAATTCACTAATAATTTCCTGATATTTATCCTTTAAAGGTCCTCCTCCTCCAATTAAAATGATAAAGTCATCAGGCAAGTATTTTGCAGCCTCTATTAGATATTCGAAACCCTTATAGTAAATGAACCGACCAAGAGAAAAAATAATTTTCTTGTTGTTATACCTCTCCTTTATTTCTACGATTCGCTCTGCCTTTACAGGAAATTTACTTTCTGAAGTACTTGAACTTAGTACTTTTACTTTATTAGTAAACTTTCTTAATACTGGCGATTCCTTTTTACATACAGGGCTTGTTGCTAGAATAACATCTGCTTTTTTAAGCATTAAGTGCTCAAAAAAACTAAGAAAAAAGTAGAGAAATTTGTGTGTGAGAATATCACTATGCCAATGAATCACAACTTTTCCTTTTACAGGAAATAGAAAAAGAGCAATGGCTGCTAATGGATTTGGAACATGAATATGAACTATGTCATAATCATTTCTAATCTTGAAAAACCAATAAAAAAACTTGAATGAGATGGGAGTTGATGCGATTTGAAATAGTGTACCAGATTTTAATACAAAAGAATCGCCATAGTTTACTTTGCTGCTTGTTTTCGATCTTTGAAAACAAAGGACATCACTTGCATCCCCTTTCTCTGAGAATTCATCAAAGATTGCTTTCGTCGTACTTTCTATCCCTCCTTTATCAGGGTAGAAAAACTTACCTACTTGTAAAATTTTAAGTACTTGAGATGTCATTACATACTTTTACTGCATAATCACTCCAGGTAAACAGACTTTTAACCTTTGATGCTTGCAAAGAAATGGAATTATACATAGATTCATCACTTTCAAGTTGCATTAATTTTAGCTTAAAATCATCAGAATCTCTAAACTGCACGATATTCTTTCCATCTTCCAAAATGTTCAGCATTTCTGCATCTTTAGGTGTAACAATACAAACAGCACCAGTGCTCATGGCATTTAGAACCTTTAACCGTAAACCACTTCCAATGTAAGTAGGCGATATAAAGTATTTTTTTAATTGTATTGCAGCGCTGATGTCATCTAAAAACCCACAGTTCTTAATATTAAATACGGAGAAATTTTGGCCAAGGTTTTCCCTAATTACCTCATCCGTATTTCCAGTAATATAAAGTTTCCACCTGTTATCTTTTTGTACAAACGGTTTCCACACATCATTGACAAAAGTTTTTAGGTTGTATTTATTTTGGAAAGTACTTAAACTTGCCGTAAAAATGCAACTAAAGGGTTCTTTTTCACTGTTTTGTTCCGTGACATCACTTGCGAAGCTATCATAAAGAATTTCCAGCTTTGAAGTATCCACTGTCTGTTGTCGCGCAATTTTCAGGTCAGAATCAGAAATAAAATATATTTTATTGAAACGGCTCCAGCAACTGATTTCAAACGCACGTGTTTTTAGGTATTGATAATTTATTAATGCCCTTAGTATTAGGTTTGATTGAATATCTTTTGCTTGCTTTACCAACGTGTATTCAATATTGTGTTCACGCAAAAAAATACCAAGTTTATGGTGTTTTCTTAGTTGAAGAGCATATGAAGCTACGTGTGCATGATTACACCACATATACTTTATATCTTCCTTTTTTATAAGTGTGCTTAAATTTTTTACAACTGATTTTTTGTAATATTTCTGAAACTTGTATGGTAATTTGAAAAAGAAATTTAGCAGAAACCCGAGTGCGGTGTCATGGGTTTGAAAAATCTGAGGATAGATCTTAATTCCAAACGATTTAAAATGATCACAGGTCTGCTGAGTAGGAGGATCAGAAGTAATAAAGGCAAAGTGGATATCAAAGTATTTAGATAAACAAATCAGCGGGTAGTAAATTGACATCTTGCCTCCATCTATAGCGGGATAGGGATTTTGTGGGGCAATAATCAAAAGCTTTGTCATTGAGGATCAATAATCTTCCTGGGAGGCACTAATAATTTATGCTGCCATCCAATTATAAAACTAAAATACTCATTGATTGTGCTCCGTTTACTTCTTCAATTCTTAAAGTGTATTGTCCTGCACTTAATCCCGTTAGATTTAAGCTTAAATTATTTATGCCTCTCAATACATCAGCTTGCGTTAACCTGCATAATTTCCCTGAAGCATCAAAAAGCTTGATTGTAGCTTTATTGTTCTGTTGTGATACCAGAACAATAGAAATATTATTTCTTGCAGGTACAGGATAAACAAACAAGTTTTGATTTCTTTTATCATACTCTGCCTCCGCAAGCTTCCATTCGGTATTTGAAAAAATATTTGCACTTAAGCCTCGGGCACTCACATTTTGTAAACCGATGTTTGATGTTATACTGATAGCTCTTATATTCCATTTATTCGAAGATTGAGAATAATACCAGGGAGCAAGGGTTGATTGAGTATTCGAATTTAATTCTGCTGATTTATAAGGAAAACTAACATCAGCAAAATAACTACTCCCACCAACAGGACTGAAATAAAAATATCGTTTCACTTCTTTTTCAGCCAGCGTTGGGTCGCCACCGGGAATCATATTTACAAGCAGACTTGTTGGTGCAATACCACCGGTTGTTTTTATAACCATATTTGGCTGATGAAAGATAATTGCATTATCGTTTCTCCAATTGGTACGTCTAACTTTTCCCGAAATTTCAGCACCCTGCGCGAAGGAAAAAATGGTAGTAACAGGAGCAGTAAGTTCGTAAGTGCTTTGAAGATTAGTTGAAAAATCACCGGCAAGTAAATCAAACCTTGACTGAACAAGTGTGTTACCCGATAATGTAATTCCACCACCATTCAACTTATTTACCTGCAGGTAATACAAGGGAGATAAACCACTATTTAATAAAGACGCACCGGCACCAGTTAAATACAAGGAATCGTTACCAGTAGTAGAGTTATATGTTGAATTATTAATAAAACTGCCTTGTACTTCTAACTTCCCATCATTGATCACATTACCAGATGCATTACTAAAAGTACCGGTGCTCATAAAAAAACCACCGTCAACAATTCGGATTGTACTGCCATTATTATACACCTGTGCGGTTGCAATAATATTCAGACATAGAATACCCGTCAGAATGCTAATTACAAATTTAGTTCGAGGATGGAGAGGAGTCATTCAATTTATATATAGATGGAAGTGATTCTATTTAATTATTTTACCGGCTCTAATACAACTCTCATAACCTTGCCATCTCTATTGAAAAAAGTTGAATTTTCTATTATTTCACCCCTGTTTTGTACTATAATTCCTTTTAAGTGAGGCGCAGGTCCTGAACCAGAGGGTAGATCAGTATTTTCTGCTATTAAACGGCTGTCTGTCTGTACAACTACGTTCCAAAAGTTGCTGCGATTTTCTGTAATTTCAGGAAAATGAACATTCGTTATTTTTAACGATGCACCGTCAGTAAGAAAAATGAATCCTGAAAAGAATGAGTTGTTAAAACCTCTCATATTTAAACCATAACCTCCGGAAACATCGACAGAGCTATTATCTAAAAATAAAGCGGTACCCCTGCTTTCTTCAAACCCAATCCCCTGAATAGTAATATTATGGCATACGTGAAATGCATAAGCGGCAGCACCCCAGGTTTGTGATATGTTAGCACCTGTACGATTAAAACCATCGCAGGCAACATTTCTAAAGCTTGAATACGATAATCCGTAAATGTGATACCCTTTAATCTTTGAGTCGATTGCCCAAACATTCGTGATCGACATTGAAGTACCTGTACCCTGACCGGCGCCATCATTTTCAAAAGAAACACCATAATCGTTCGCTTCAAATAAAGCATTTTCTATTTTTCCAAACCAACTATCGTAAGTTAGAAAACCTTTTTTTGTATTTACAACATAAACGTCTGATATGTCTAAGCGACTGGTTCGAGGCGCATAAATTCCTATATCCTGCTGGTTAGCTGGTTCACCAATAAACCCAATGCCCGTTATTTTACTGTCATAAGCAAATTGATTAACAGGATGAACAATTGAAATGAAGCTATTTACATTGTAATTATCGTCGAGGTTACGTCCGGGTGCATCAATTCCGCCAATGGTTGAGGCAGTTGATCCCATTTTAAATATTTGAGTCAGGTTTTTGCCACAACCTATAATAGCTATATCGGGATAGGTAAGAATAGGTTTGGTAATCTTAAGTTTGCCCGGCGGTAAAAAAACCTTTCCTCCCCCGGCGGCCCTTACTTCTTCGATTGCTCTTTGTATTGCATCGGAGTTATCTGTACCTGTACCGGTGGCAGGGTTATAGTCTGCTCTTGCACCCTTTGCCTCTGCACTAACAGATTTACAACTGTTACATGCATCGTAGAAACTCCATTCGGTACCATTAAAAAAAACTGTTTTCTTAAGTGTGCTATCGTATACTGTTAAGCCAACTGCAGGAGATTTTATTGCAAGTATAGCCGCGTGTGACATCCTGGGTGGCAGAAAACCTTTATTAGTGGAGGTAATATCCAGCATTGCCGAAGAGTCAGGTGCTTTACCATTATTATTAATACTCACCTGAGCTAAGATGCTATGGGAAATCCCGATTGAAAAAATGCAAAATATAAAAAACTTAAACATGCTTCTGAAGGTTACAATTTGTGAAGGGCGAAAGTAGTATAGTTAATTTTTACAATTTGAAGGTTCAAGAACTTTAGGATTTCGTTGTATCATTCATAATAGTATAAAGATTGCTTGAGAGAAGAGTTAATGGCTAACATTTGCTTCTCTTGAAAATCTATCTAACAAGGCAAACGGTAAAAATGTAATATAGGATGTTTCAATAGATGAAACCAAAAGGTAGTTGATTATAATAAATAACAAAATGTATTGAAAAAGATTATGAACTGCACTTTTGTTTCGAACACGTCGCAGGTTTTTGTACGCATTGCCAAAGAAGAATAAATAAAATATTACAATAGCCCATCCTGTATATAATATTTCATTCAATAAACCGCTTTTTACTGTTAACGCCCTGCCCGAACCAATCATCAAGTCTAGTTCGTAGGTAGAAAGGGGAACAGGACTCCAGCGAAGAACATTGTTTATAGTGGCATCCAGTAAAGTTGGAAAAGTAAATAAGTAGGTACCATAACCCTGCCCAAAAGGGAAAACAAACAATGACTTTAAGGAAGTAAGGATGGTAAGGGATCGGGTACTAACACTTGAAAATTGTTCTATATCCACTGTTAGCTGCGGAATAATGATATTCATAATAACCCAATAGCTCGGAATAATGAAAATAAGTGAGGCCGCCATAAGGATCAACCTGCTTTTTAGTGATTGCCTGGAAAAAAATATAATAAACAAGAAGCAAATAAACATTATAACAATTCCCCCACGGGATTGGATGTAAAGTAAAAGCAGAAACCCTGCAAGGAGTATAAAGAAATCGAAAGCCTTAAACTTGTTATTGTTATAGTACCTGATACCCGCATAGCATAGTAAGCTCAACAAAAGCTGAGGAAAAGTATGAGAAGGCTCAGTGCTAAGTAGTGAAAGTCTTTCTGTAACTTTTAACACCGGTGTTTTTAGGAAGTCGAACGCATTTGGGATGACAATTTGAATATACCCGATTGCGATCTGTGTTAGCACTAAAAATTTTAATATACGTTCAATAAATTTTAAACTTGAAAACCTAAAAATAAATAGATAATTATATAGGGTGATTATGATAATCAGGTTATACATGCTGTTCTTAATACATTTTACCAGAAGGTTTTCGCCCCAAACTGTATAAATACCCTGAAGCCCATAATAGTCGAATATCCATATTAGAGTAACAAAGACAGAATATATGTAATAGACTATATAATATTTTGTTGCTTTAAATAAATAGAGCTTAGCTGCTAAAAAAGTAATAATTACAAAGATGAGAGGAGAAAGAAAAATGTATAGAGAACGAGCAATAGTACCAAGAGGCAATTGTAGAATAAAATCTTGCACAATAACTAAAACTACATATAACAAGAAGACTTTCCTTACTATCCTGTTATTGCAAATGTATTCTTCTTTTGAAATGGCTGTAGTGCTCATAATATAGAAAGGGAGGCCTCTGTATTAAGTAAAAATACAGACCTATTCAACTAATTGGAAAGTTGCTTTATTTACTGAAGTTGAGCAGTGAAATTTAATCCAAAGAATAAATACTCACGCAAAAAGCTATTTTTCCGCCAGAGTTTCTGTTCTTTTGAAACAACCTTGTCCGCGTTATGATCATTATAAAAGAAGGGCAGAAAAAGACGTATATACATTTTATTATTTAATTGAAAACCGGCTTTAGTAAACTCCTGCTCCCATGTTTTATAGCTGCGTATATTCTCATTTCCAAATAAGATCTTTTTCTGAAGCTTCTCATCGAAAATTTCGATAATACGGTTATTCCCTCTCGTTCGATAGCGGTTTGCTCTAATCACAACATTATTTCCGTTTTCCTCAATAGCAATTATTTTTCCTTGCGGCTTTAATATCTCTTTAAATTTTTGCAATATGTCCTGGAAAGGCTCTAAATGATGCAGTGTATCTTGTACTATAATGTAGTCAATAGTGTGAGGTTCGAAGTTTTTCTCATAGGAGTTTTCGTAACTTGGAATAAAAGAGGACACATCTCCAAACCGGCTCCAGTATTCTAATCTTGCCGGAATTTCTTTATAGTAAAACTCGAGTGTATTTCCTTCTACTTTATACCCATTCAAGGCCAAAAAAATTGCTGTTGTCCCAAACCCGCAGCCACAGTCCCATATAACGCTGTCTTTACCTTGTATATGGCTTTGTATGTATTGTAATCTTTGTTTAAAATACGCCTTTCTAAATTGAAATGAACTCTTGTTATTGTTGTATTTATAATACCTGGTAAGGTTTTGATTTAATTCAAGTTCTTTAAGAAACAACTCAAAAAAACGTTCAATGGTCATAGACAAAATCAAATTAATTCAATGCAAATAACAGGTAAAATAGACCTTTTATATTGGACTAAATGACCTTTTTTAACTGAATTTGAAGAGTACACAATATTTTTAATTAATGATATGCTTTTTGTGCAGGTAAGTACGAAATCTACGAGCTATTGTTTTAAGTTGATTATTGTACCCAGTTACTTTACAAGTTGCAGAATAACATTTTATTGCAGGCAAATAATCTATAAGGATACCATTCTGAAATAGCCTGTTACATACATCCACATCTTCGGCTTCGCCCCATGATATATAATTGTTATAAGGAGGATCGGGGATAAGGTTTTTATTGAAAATGTTTAAACCGCCATCAATAAACGGAACACGTTTTCTATACCAATGCAAATAGTCTTCCTGAATGTTCTCTCCTGCCAGCGTACCTCTTTTTGCGCCTAACTGTAAGTCCTGGTAATTATCTATAAATGATAAGTCAAGATACTTGTAACTCACTCCATTATTATTAAAATACACTGAGGGAGTAACCATTTCAACCGGGTATTTAATAATATGGCTGATAAATTTTTTTTCAAAATGAATGCGTGAATGACTGATGACAACTAAACTATATTGAGCTTGCTCATACAACCTGTTCTTTTTTTCGCAGATCATTAAACGCGGTTTTGTAGCAATATCTAATGCAATATATTTAATGTTAACTCCTTTGTACTTATCTGTTAAGGAAGATGAAGAATAATCAGAAGGCCCGCAAATAAAAATTTCATAGTTATAATTTTGTAGTCCTTCATTTCCTACAATCGTATCTATGGAATAAACTAACTGTTTTTCTTCCTCTTTATTTCCCGAAAAAACAATTCCAAACGAAACTCCTGAATAATTATAAAGGTCCTTCTTTTTTCGCAATACCAATTTACCTTCAGCAGCATTTACTTCTATTGATTCTACAGCGTCTCTTAAACAACCAAATACTTCGTATTTTACCTGCCAAAAATCAATCGTATTTCTTCTAAGCACATATGTTTCAAATGGGGATGAATATACTATCATGCGCCCACCAATAACAAGTGCACTATTGCTATATTTTACCGCATGTCTTATTAATCCTTTTAACTCACGACTATTAAGATGGATTGTTATTTCATCATAGTGGTTCCTGACCTCTTTTAAAGTATATAAATCCTGTTGGGAGTTAATGGTAAACTTTTTCATTAGCTAACTAATCAATCTTATCCTCAATGATTATATCTCTTCATAATCAATTCCCAGTGACTCACGTAGAATCTCTTTCAGATCATCCGCATTTCTTTTCAGATTGATAGCATCGCAACTTTTATATGGGTTGCTTTTACTGTAGTCGTTTATAATGATACGCTTTGAATGGTTTAAATTCATTAATAGGTAAGTGTATTTTATACCGAGGTTCTGTAGTTGCTTCTCAGTTGTCTCCCTAAATTTATGAGGCCGTGATGTAGTGATGATAATTTCAAACTTTCCGGATTGTTGTAGCAACTTAATTATTTCAACATTATTTTTTAATGGCTCAGATTCGCCGATATATGGCGGAAAGTGCCATGACGAATTTTGTACTAAAGTTCCGTCAAGGTCAACAAACAATGTTGCGTAAGACCGTTTAAAACGATCCCAATCTTCTACAGTTCCCCAATCAGAATACGCTTTCACCTTCTCTGCCATAAAAACTTTTTCGGCTAAAATCTGATGATAAATTAAGTTACTGATATATCTTTCGTCTAAGCTGTCAAGTGCATCGTAAGCAGCAGTATATTGATTGGCGCTTTCAAATCCATATCCTCCCACACAAAAGTTTGAACTGATAACCTGCTTTTCTATAATGTTAATTACTGTTCCTTCAGAATTTGCCTGTATATAACTTTTGTTCTTTGGCTTTATTAAACCAACATCATTCAAATCTTCATAACAAATAACATTTTTACCGGTATACTTATAAGAGAACCTATTGTCGGAATCTTTAATGAAAATAGGACCTTTAATATTTTTTAACCGTATAGCTTCATAAACAGTATGTGGTTGATCTTTGGTAGGTTCATCCAATTCAATAAACTCCACTTTAGACATGATGTTCATATCCTCGATCTCCTCTTTAAAACCTTTTAAGAAGTTGTGAATCCTTTCATGCTCTTTCAAATAAATAAAATGAATTTTTTCAAAATCAAAAAGATTCAACCCCGCTATAGCTTCTAAAACCATAAAGTTACCTGAGGGGTGGGTTAACATCCACTTAGGTTTAAGATCAGGAAATCTTGAAGATTTACCTGCCATTGGAATTATCAGATGCATTTAATTATCCGTCTTAAAGATTTTTCAATAAAGGCCATTTCCTCACGTTTATCGAGGTAGGGGAAAATACGAATGAGGTTAAATACCTGCAGGTAATTATACCATGTACCCATTCCCAATTCGTTACTGCAAAATGCAGCAATTTCGTTGTCAAGATAATCGAAGGTTTGTATTATCTTATTCTTTTTATGCACAGGCATTTGCTTCTCCAGCATTACCGACCACTTAAAACAGGTATCCTGCCTTAATTTAACTATATCTATAACAGGAGATTCTATAAAGGAATCTAAAAAATCTAAAAAATATATTTTGCTATCGCTGAAAAGAATATTTGAAAATGTAAGATCGCCATGACATTTGCCAATTGGCAGCGGATCAGAAGGCACATTTTTCTCTAAAAAATTTATTACTTCCCACAGAAACCTTGAATCACCCATATGAATGTTTCGCTGAATGGTAGTTTTCAGTTCTTCAACTTTAGAAGATATTATTGCTCCATCTACAAATTCATATTTGGATTGCCTTATATTTTGCGACAGGTAATTTATAATATCCTGCAGCAAGATTTTAAGATCACTAAAGCTGATCTTTTCTAAATGGTCACTATATTTTTCAGAAAACAAATAGGGCATCGTAAAACTTGCCAGAGAATCCTGGGAAGGTAAAATATCTATAACCCTTGCTGTTGAGAATCGTGATTCGGCAGGAAGGTTTTGAAAAAAATGTTGTTGCTTTTCCGCCTGCTTTATCAAACGCTTATTATAAGCTATAGAACTTGAATGCTTTTTTATTATAACATGCTCACCACTCTTCATTACCTCAAGCCTGCACCCAGACCTGCCTTCCATTTTTATCTCTGGCAAATGCGTCATGCTACCTTTTGCTATTTTCCTGAATAACTTTTTTGGTTTTCGTATTACCGGGTATGTTGCTAAATCTGTCAAGTATCGGCCTGGATTGATTGTTCAAGTCTTTGCACAGCTTTTCGTAAATAATTTCCAACAACAATATCTTTCTGCAACACTTTTACATTCTCCTTCATTACTTGGTACGAGCTCTCACTCACGTTTACATTATTTAAATCTTCAAGGTCGTTTATTAAAAACCCAATGTTCTTTTCCTGAATTGTTTTTGCAATTGCAGCAGTTGCAGGTGCAATTACAGGTAGACCTGCGGCAAGATATAATGAGAATTTGAAAGGATTGTTATACCGCATATAATTTCCAAAGGTATTCGTTTCTATATTTGAGCTGTCTGCGCCGTCCCAAACTAAACCAAATGAGCCTTTTAGATGATAAACTATTTCGTCTGGTGAAAATTCTCCCTGCCAGATAACATACGGTGTTCTATTCCTCTCCTTTTCGAAACCGGTACCATAGATATTAAATTTCCAATTCTTTATATATGTCAATTCATAAATAAAGCCACTCTTTGCAAGGTGTCCGGCAAAAGCTATTTCGTTCAGGCTATTTGAATTGGGCTTCTCATCAAAAACTTTGTTAGAAGAAAGATAATCGAAGCAGTTTAGAGAGACAGCCTTGGTTGTCTTTTCGAGGCCATTTTCAAACAGCCAGCTTTTCATCACATCATTATGAACCACAAGTCCGTTATAGGCGCTCAACATTTTAAGTTCTTTTTTCATCTGAGCCTTGTCAGACTCCTTTGTTCTTAATGTGTCTATATCATGAATGATAGAAATGAAATATATTCCTCTTAAAGCTGCTAATTTTATAATGTAAATAAAAAAATAACCAACCGTTGGTAAAGGATATTGTGTAGCAACAAGTGATCCTTTTTTTATTTTGAATAAAAACCTGCTGAACTTGAAAAGAACTGATAAGTAATAACTTAGGCTTTTTGTGTGCCTTTTAAAGGAGAGAGAACAATCCTCATAGCCGAGGGATGTTAACGTGTTCCTTGTGTCGATTACAGGCTTTGATGCAGCAGATGCGAGAATACTATCCCGGTAGGTTATAAAAAACTGGTACTTTTTTGGGTTAGTTCTCATTTATTAGCTCTGGTACGTAGCCTTTATTTTAGCTAAAGCTGAACCGATAATCTGATGCATATCATAGTATCTATATTCTGCAAGCCGTCCACCAAATACAACGTTTTGCTCCTGTTGTGCCAGTTGCTGATATTTCTTAAACACGTCCGTATTCTTTGTGTCATTAATCGGATAGTATGGCTCCTTTTGTAAATTCCATTCTTCTGGATACTCCCTCGTTATAACCGTCTTTGGCTGTGTTCCGAATTCAAAATGTTTGTGTTCGATTATTCTTGTAAAAGGCACCTCTCTTTCAGTATAATTTACGACAGCATTGCCCTGGTAGTTTTCCATGTCCAATGTCTCATGCTCGAACTTTAAACTTCTGTATTCAAGATAGCCGAATTGGTAATTGTAATACTGGTCTATAGGTCCTGTAAACACGATATTATCGGCAAG
Source organism: Segetibacter sp. (assembly GCA_036387965.1). Classification (GTDB taxonomy): domain Bacteria; phylum Bacteroidota; class Bacteroidia; order Chitinophagales; family Chitinophagaceae; genus Segetibacter. Next base: position 14,546 of record DASVST010000253.1, read on the forward strand.
AGAATTCCAATGATCTTTATCCGCAAAATAATCGGTATTCAGCTTAACCTCTATTCCTTCCAGCAGCCCTTCAACAAGCTTATTATATCCACCAATGGGTATGCCCTGGTATTTATCGTTAAAATAATTGTTATCGTAAGTAAATCTTACCGGCAACCTTTTAATTATAAAAGCGGGTAGTTCTGTTGCTGATCTTCCCCATTGTTTTTCTGTGTAACCTTTAATTAGTTTTTCGTAAATGTCAGTTCCCACAAGCGAAATCGCCTGCTCTTCAAGATTTGATGGATTCTTTATGCCTGACTTTTCGATCTGTTCATTAATAACCTCCTGCGCTTGTTGCGGTGTATGTACCTTCCACAATTGATAAAAGGTATTCATGTTGAAAGGCAAATTATACAACTCGTTTTTATATAGTGCTACAGGGCTGTTTGTATACCTGTTGAATTCAACAAATGAGTTTACATAATCCCAGATAAATTTATCATTCGTATGAAAAATGTGCGCTCCATATTTATGAACATTGATACCTTCTACATTCTCACAATATACATTTCCACCTGCATGATAGCGCTTATCTATGATTAGGCATTTTTTTCCTCTTTTTTTTGATTCATGTGCATAGACAGCGCCAAATAAGCCAGAGCCTACAATAAGATAATCATATTCCTTTTCAGCCATGTTATTGTTTTTAGACTCTTACTTTAAAATATCTTGCCAATGAAGTTTACTTCAACCATCAATTAGATATATTGAATCGCTTTTTCAGATTGCTCAGAATTGGTTGAATTGACCATAAATAGTTTTTTAGAAAATTCTCAGCCTCAATTGATACTGGAGTATGCTTGATAGTTTTCCTGATTTTTAGAAACTCGAAGCCTGCCAGAATTATATAGTAAGCTGTTTTGATTCCATCTTTTTGAATGAGCTTCATGTTATTAATCCAAATCCGAAACAGATATGTGAGACGATTTTTTCTGAAGTATTTGTAGACTATTGCCATTTCATTTCTAGCTGAAAAAATTCTTAACCGTTTATTCGTCCTGTTAACAGCACTTGTTCTATGTACCACTTTTGCATTTTCAAAATATATAATTTTAAATCCTGCATCTAAACATCGCATTGAATATTCATATTCATGTGTATAAACATGTAGCCAATCCGCAAATCCTCCTATTTTTTGATAAACTTCTTGTTTTATAACAGCACCGCACCCAATAAAACCTCCTGCATCCTGTTTATCAAACCATTTGCTTTTAGCAGTTGTTTCAAAAACACCACCTGTTATTTTCAACGCAAGAATTCCAATTTGCGGATTGGCTTCTAAGTAACTGAGTGCATCGTCCAAGCCTGATTCTAAATGGCTATCATCGTCGAGAACAATAAGATATTTTCCCTTTGCACTTGCAAAACCATCGTTCCATCCAGCAATACCATTGTTTACCTTTCTTTCAATTAATATAACACCCGGGTAATTTTTCTTTACAGCTTCCACAGTTCCATCTACAGAGTTATTATCAACAACTACAATTTCGTAATCATTATTATTCTCTATTAACCCCTGTATTTTTGAAAGAGTTGTAAGAAGCTCTTGTTTCCTGTTGAAATTTAATATAACAAAAGATGCCCTCACCTATTTTAAGTTCGATATTTTTTGTTCATATATCATTAATGCACGGGCAACTACCTGGTCCATATTATAATATTTATAATCGGCAAGGCGTCCACAAAAAAAAACATTCTTTAATTTATCTGCTTCTGCTTTGTATTTACGGTATAAAGCATGGTTATCATCTTTTGGAATCGGGTAATACTTTTCCATTCCATCTTCTGCAAATAATGAATATTCCCTTGTGATTGTTGTAACATCAGACTTTTGACCTGTTGCGTGTTTCCATTCTACAATGCGTGTAAACTCATGATTATTGGGGTAATTAATTTGTTGATTACTTTGATAGAATTCTTGTGACAAAGTTTCATGTTCAAATCTCAGAGATCTGTAAGGAAGCCGTCCAAATTTATAATTGAAGAATGAATCTATAGGACCAGTGTATATAAGATATTCATGCTTTATCTCGTCAACAATATCTTTATAATCTGCCTGAAGCATTATAGAAATATTGGAATGCGATAGCATTTTATTAAACATTTTGGTATAACCTTCTTTAGGTACGCCCTGGTAAGTGTCAGTAAAATACCGGTCATCTCTGTTGGTTCTTGTTGGTATACGTGCTGTAACACTTGCAGCAAGATCTTTAGGATCTATCTCCCATTGCTTTAATGTATATCCTTTAAAAAATTTGTTATACAAGTCTTCTCCAACCTGGCTTATAACCATTTCCTCGGCATTACGAGGATTTTGTATGACCACTTTTACTTTATCGTAATATTCCTGAACTTCTTCTGGCGAACTCAGGTTAAAGTCGTAAAGCTCATTAAGAGTATCAAGATTTATAGGAAAGGGAAGCAATTTACCATCAACATATGTTTTTACCCGGTGCTGATGAAAGTGCCATTCAGTAAAATTTGATAAATATTCAAACACCCTTTTATCATTTGTATGAAACCAATGTGGACCATACTTATGCATTAATACTCCATGTTCGTTATAGTAATCATAAGCATTACCTGCAATATGGCTTCTGCGATCAACAACAAGTACTTTTTTATTTAACTGGGTTGCAATTCTTTCCGCAAGTACACTTCCTGAATATCCTGCCCCTACTATTATATAATCAAACATCTAAAACCAGTTGTTTATACCTCTAATTAGAACTTCCTGTTTAAGAAAAATGACATCTACTTACCATAATTTTTAGATTGCATATACAGGTTTACGCTTATGTGGCCTTCACCTTTCGAAAAGAAAGAAAGGTCTTAGATTGTCACCCCGGCGCTTAAGCACGGGCAGGAATTTTATCAATAACTTTATTAATAACTTATTATATAATAGAAATAAAAGGAGATGAAACTTTATGTATTCTTTATACCGATCATACCTGAACTCATAAGAACGATAGAATAATTGCTTGAAAATGTAAATATGGTATTTGTCAATTAGATCGATATTCCAATTTATACTTTTAAGCAAATACAAAAAGACTGAACGCACAGGCACAAATTCTACACTAAATTTTTTGCCAAAAGCCAAATATTCTTCTCTCTCGAAATTAATGGGCAATTCAAGAATTGATGTTAAGCCTAAATTAAGCTGTAAACGCGACCAAGCCGGAGCTTCACCATACAGGTTGTTTACAATTAATGTATCAGACAAAATAAAAACTTTATTATTCTTATGAATAGCCATGATGGCCGGTAACAGTTGAGAAACCATACTGTAAGCTCCCCATGCGGTGTATCTTAAATACTTAACATATTCCTCGGTTTTATATATTGATGTTGATATAAAAACCCAGTTCCAGAAATGATCCAGCTTTTCAATAAGTTCAGTTTTATTATTTATGATCACCGGCTTAGTTCTTGTGGCGGTGCAAAGACTGGAATTAAAATTTATACCTATTAAATCTAAATGTTGAAATTTCTGGATTTCTTTTAAAATCAATTGGACTGCATTATCAACTATCTCATCATCATCACTCAACATCCATATATATGGTGTATCGCATAATTCAAAACACCGCGCAAAATTTGCATCTGCACCAATGTTTGTTCTATGCCTTATGATTTTTAGCTTTTTTAAATCTGCATCATCAAATTTCGTTTTTAGAAAGGGTGCAATATTAGTTTCCGAACAGTTATCTAAAATCATTAAAACAACTTCATCAGTAACCTGGGGGATTAGTCCAGCCAAAGTATCAGCTAATTCATTAGGTCTGTTGTATGTTGGAATTGCT
>DASVST010000254.1:0-2037 GCA_036387965.1 Segetibacter sp.
TTCTACCACGAGTATGCATCGGTCGCATACCATGTTTTTTATATAAAGGTGCATGGAGCAAAGGTAGGTTTTGCAATATCAAAACTTCTAAGCCACTGTAGTAGCCTTTCTTGTCTTCATGTAATATTTCTTGTTACAACCTGATTTTGATACCACCATTTACAACAAACCCTTCAACCGGTGCATAAATATCTCTGAACACCGGATTGTTGATTGAGCCTGTATAGATGTTATCAAACTTTGATTGCCTCGTATTAGTAAAGTTTTCGAAGTTGATGTATACTGAAAACTTTTCCCACAGCTTTTCAGCCATAAAACCGTTCACCCAATAAGGCTTTCCGAACGTGCCATCAGTTAGTTGTTGACGACTGAAATAATACGCTTCTAACCCTATCTTCAGCTTTTCTTCTATTTCATACATCAGCACATTGTTCAACCTGTGCCTCGCTGTTAACGGCAACCATTCTTTCGTATTTGTGAAATGGGTATTTGCATCGGTATAAGTGTAACCTACAAACAGTTTAAAATCACCATAAGTCAACCTCAGGTTTGTTTCCACTCCTTTAGTATCAATATGCCCTGTTGAATTCTGAAATTGCACTTTACCACCTGTAGCACCTACTAACACCAATGGATTGTTCAACCTTGTATAGAAAAATAAATGATTAAAATTCACACCAACATCACCTAAACTCGTCGAATAGTTTATATCCCAATTACCGCCAACTGACCGTTCATTTTTTGAGTTGATGATATTGATCGGTAACAGGTTTTGAAATTGTCTTCTTTCTGCTTCCTCTGTAAAGATGGTTGGTGTTTTATAACCAAAGCCTCCACCTATGCGGGTAGTTAGTTTCGGCGATACTCTTACCATCGCTGATACTCTTGGAAGTAATTCAAAGCCATATTCATTTACATAGTCACCCCTTAAGCCGCTTTCCAAAACAAATTTATCTGAAATTGACCAGGCATTTTGAATAAATGCACCATAGGTATTGTAGTGATAATCTCTCTTTGGATCTGCTGTTTGTACCTTTTCTTTCAAATCCTCTGTTAATATATTTGCACCAAAAACCCAATCTGATTTCTCTCCCTTCATGTTCCATGTTACTTCCGAAAACGAAGATTGTTGCAATGCATTGAAGGTGTAAGTTGGGATGATAATTACTCTATCAAACCTGCTAAAGCTGTTCTTGAATTGAAGGGTTGAATAATCATTGGGCTTATGAGCAATTCCAAATTGTGTGGTGAGACGGTCTGTATTGTTCCTTTCAAAGAATCCGGTGCCACCGTTTTTTATGTAGTTAATGCTGCCACCTGTCCGGTCTTCGTTTATATAAGTTACACCTACGTCTGCGGTTGTTTTTTTGCCATAAAGAAATAAACGTGGATTGATCGTATAGCGTTCAAATTTTGGAATGGCTGTTAAACCAATATTGGCTGGATCAAAAGGTGCATTACTGTTTCTGGAAGCAAATACAGTTAAACCGGCTTTACCATAACGCTGACTGTAAAAGCCACTTAGATCTAAGCCACCAGCTGAAGTTCCATTTGCAAGGAAACTTAATTCTCTGTCCTCTCCTGGTGTTTTTGAAACAAGATTTACCAACCCTGCTATTGCACCACCTCCGTAAAGTGTAGATGCAGAACCTTTAATTACTTCTACCTGCCTTAAATCTAAAGGTGCAATTTGCAGTATTGATAATCCACCAGCAAAGCCAGAATAAAGTGGATAGCCATCTCTTAGTATCTGCGTGTAACGACCTTCTAAACCTTGTATGCGAATACCTGCATTAAAAGATGTAGCGGAAGTTTGCTGTGTTTGAATGCCGGTCGTTTCACCTAATAGCATTCTTATGTCGCCGGGTTTCATGTTTGCTTTCTCCGCTAATTCTTCTCCGGAAATTACTTCTACACGTGTCGGAATGTTAGCAATAGTTCTGCTGATACGAGTAGTTGTTACTATTACTTCTTCCTCATGTTCTTCGCCTTCTTCTAAAAGCACTTCAACTGTTGTGCTGTCTGATTGCGGTACCT
>DASVST010000255.1:0-3750 GCA_036387965.1 Segetibacter sp.
CATTCGGGTGTAACACCTGCCCGGTAATATAAGAGCTATCATTGCTAGCCAGAAACAAAAATGATGGTGCTACTTCTGCAGGTTCGCCGGCTCTTTTTAAAGGAACGTCGCTTCCATGTTGTGCAACCTTTTCCGGATCGAACGTGGAGGTAATTAACGGCGTCCAAATTGGCCCGGGTGCAACTCCATTTACTCTTATGCCTTTGTCAACAAGGTTTTGAGAGAGGCTTCTCGTAAACGCAACAATAGCTCCTTTGGTACTCGCATAATCAATCAATGAACCGCTGCCACGGTAAGCAGTAACAGACGTCGTATTAATGATCGAACTGCCTTTACCCATTGAAGGTAGAGCAGCTTTGGTTGTCCAGAAGAAAGAGAAAATGTTTGTTGCGAAAGTTTTCGTCAGTTGCTCAGTAGAAATTTCTTCAAGCGATTTACTTTCCCAATGTATCGCATGGTTATTCACTAAAATATCTATTCTTCCAAATTGCTTTACAACTTTCGAAACTGCTGAAATACAAACCTTTTCCTTAGACAGATCTCCTGCAATGAGCATACATTTTTTTCCATAATGCTCAACATGCTTTCTTGTATCTTCTGCGTCTTCATCTTCATTTAAATAAACTATTGCTACATCCGCACCTTCTTTAGCAAACAATATCGCAACAGCTTTTCCTATCCCACTATCTCCTCCGGTAATTAATGCAACTTTATTCAAAAGCTTACCACTGCCAACCTCATCTTCACGCTCGGCTACTGGGATGGGATTCATTTCCAACTCTATTCCTGGTTTATCTTGCTTTTGTGGCTTTCGAATTGGCTTCTTCGGATTTGATTTCTGCATAAAAACTTGCTTTCTAAATCTGGTAAAAGTATTATGCCTGATGGTTGATCTTAACAGGAATAGTACGGTAAAGGATGTTATCCGTAAAGCGTGGAATTATATCTACAGGAACCTGTTATACGATTTGTAAATCAATCTCTTGTATACGATTGCCTAAAAACCGCCCGAGAGCTTTTTTTTAAATAGTTGCAGTAAAAATCGATCATACAACAAAGTTGACCACCAGTTTTATATGGCATGGTTTTATGACTTCATACGTGTAGCAGCAAATCACATCTACTCTAATTCTTCAATAATAAAACTTAAGACAATGACAAAGCAAACAAACCTCGATACGCTTTTAGATAAGCCGGAAAACCACCAGCCAGGTATAGCAGAAGATTATATGGGAAGTGACCATGGTCTTGTAAACATGATCGGCGAAGATGAAGATGATGATATTGATGATGAAGATGAACTGGATGTGGATGAAATAGATGTTATGGAAGGTGATGAGGAAGAGGGGGTAACAGAAGTTGTTCCTACTGATGATGATATTGACGACGATCTATCTCTTGATGACGATGATGACGACGAGGATGATGATATATAGTCTGCCACAACGATAAAAAAAGAATCCACATCGGGTTCTTTTTTATTTTTTAGAAATGAAGTCATAGAGTTGCTCAATAACTTGTTCCGTATAATTTATCTGAGCATTAATTCCGAGTTTTGCGGTCGTGATTTTCTTCAGAAGAACCACTTCTTTTTTGTAAGCTATAGCAAACCATGCAAATAATCCTTCCTTTTCACACTCGGGTACTATGGTTGCGTATCCTGTAATACCAATGCCATAATCGCTTATAAACAGTTTACTTACTTCTATCGCCATGGCAGATGCGATCTTATCTGCAACACAATTTACCTTATTTGCATAGATAGGTTCAATGTTCAAATGCCTTGTCTTCTGTCCTGCGTTATACGCTGTAAGTCCTCCCTGGAAATATTTGGATGCTTCCTCACCAGACGATAAAGCTGCCTGCAAATGACCCGATGTTACACTTTCTGCTACAGCAATTGTTTCACCTGCATTAACCAGCAAATCCCGTATAGCGTTGATTGTAGTTTGGTTATACACGCAGTAATATTTAATCTTCGGAAGCTTCCTTATTTGCTTCTTGTCCCGATGGTGTATTTGGAGGATTACTAACAGGCTTGTTCTCAGTGTCGTTATTATGAGGCTGGGTTCCTTTGGTTCCCGCGGTATCGATACCACCTAATGGCTCTGCACCGGCGGGTTGATCCTGCTTTTCGTCACCTGAATTTTGTGTCATAGTATTTAGATAATTGATTGTTTCTTTCCTAATATGCCGCTGACGAGGCTTTTCCATTGGGCAGATGAAAAACCAACGATGGCGCCTGTTGCAACCATTGTGTTTCTTGTTTTGTCAACGACTGCATCCGCAGCTGTGTTAGGTTTCTCGTTGCGTCCGTGTACTTCTGCAGTAACTGTATTTCCTGTTCTTTGAACAAGAAACGAACTCGTTGCTTCATCAGTAAAGAAATGAGCTACATCAGTTTTAGCATTTAGCGGATTGCTTGCAGGTCTGACTTTTATTGCAACTATCTCATCAGCAACGGAAGCTTCATCTCTGGCTTCTATCCTCTCCACTTTCACCCAATCGTAACCTTCGCCTGTTACTGTACCGGGGCCAGGAATATCTATCTTGAAATAGTTACCTGTTTGCACTTCCTGGTTTACTTCATTTCCTGCCTCATCAGTTAATTTAAAGGTTGCACTCACAGCACCGCAGAGGTGATGCCAGTTGTTTACATTGAGCAAGCGCTGTCTAGCTTCACTAAACAGTTGCTTTGCTTCGTCTACTGAAGTACATTCTTCACTTGCTTTTATATCAGTTTTCGCCCCCGTCTGTTGATCAGGAATTATACTTGGCAAACTATTTTCATCCATACAAATAACTTTAGTATTCTGCTACTAAAGCAAAGTAAAAAACTGTACCATAGCAGGTGTAAACTTAAAAAACTAAAATGAGCAAAATTCCCAAAGACAAACAAACATACTGGGTAAAGAACAGTCTGCTTATCGTGTTCCTCAGTTTGACTTTGATAACTATTCTCGGTCAGACATATACTGGTTGGCTCGAGCACAACGATTTTTTAAAAGAGAAAGGTGCAGACGCTTTGACGTTAGGTTCCTACTTGTCGAGCGGGCATTTCATTCAGGCTACATTCGAAAACTGGGAAAGTGAGTTTTTGCAAATGGGTTTGTATATAATGCTTACCGTGTCATTGTACCAAAAAGGTTCTTCTGAATCTAAGTCTTTAGATGAAGATGATGAGGCAGAGAACGAGCCTGTAGCAGGTCCGAAAGCACCTTGGCCTGTAAACAGGGGCGGCTTTATTTTGAAGATTTACAAGAACTCACTTTCACTTGTCTTTATATTGTTGTTCCTTTTAACCTGGGCTGCACATTTCTACGGTAGCTTAAAAGATCATAATACTGAAGAGTTACTTGATGGCAAACCTGCTGTAACTGCGATGGAGTTTATTGCGATGCCTAAGTTCTGGTTCGAATCTTTTCAAAACTGGCAAAGTGAATTTCTTGCGGTTGCATCAATTGTATTCTTCTCTATTTACTTACGACAAAAAGGTTCTGCTCAATCGAAGCCAGTGGATACTCCAAATGACGAAAATGAATAACAGCATTTAAACAAAAAGGCTGTTTCAGTAAATGAAACAGCCTTTTACAACTTCTATTACCTTTTAATTATCCTTGTCCTCCGCCTTGCTCTCCTTCTTCACTACCTTCCTGCTCAGCCTGTTGGTTTGCATTATTTTCAGCAATACCAGTTAATAGCTCGTCTGAACGCTTCTCCTCTTCTAATGTTTGTCCTAACAAGTTTTTA
>DASVST010000256.1:0-4367 GCA_036387965.1 Segetibacter sp.
AAATCTTGAAGTAGTATAAAAAAAACCTCCCAAATTGGGAGGTTTTTTATTAGTAAACATTAGTTGTCTGTCATTAATTTATTCAGTGACAACTCATCAGAAGAAATTGGCCAGATATAGCCTTGCTCAGTTTGAGCTTTAGCGGGAGCAGAGCCCTTAGCCGGAATTGTTTGTAACAGACGCATCAAATCGGAATTACGCAGACCTTCACCTATAAATTCAATTCTGCGCTCTTTCAAAAGAACATCTACCAATCCACTTTGTGTTGTCGGTGCTAATACCATTGTTGCATCAGAACGTCCATGAACCGCATTTAACAGGGCTAATGCACGAACGTTAACTGTTGTATTCGTTCTGGCAAGTGCCTCAGCAAGGTTTAATAAAACTTCTGACCAGCGAATAATAGGAACAATATCGGTATAAGGCGAGCCTGTGGCGAATTTTGACAAGTACCTTTTGTTTGTAGCGGTATTTGTGTAAACAAGCTCTCTTCTTTTGTCGTTGCCTCCCCATTGAGGATCGCCTGCTATACCATTTGGATTTAAGGAATATTCACCGGTACCAGCACCTGTATTGTTATAGAAATAATAGCCTATTTGATTTTGTGTACCAGGGTTATCTCCTGATGTAGAAGACATCGGTAAAGAAAAAATTGATTCTGTTGTTGTATAAGGAGCTTTGAAAACATTAGTTATATCGGCCTGTAAAGTATGAGCAACACCCGAAGTAGCAGTAAATGGTGCAACTGTTGGTACAATTTTATCTGCCTCTGTAATGACATTACTGTATCTCTGCATAGACAAATAAACTCTTGTTTTTAAAGCGATTGCTGTATTCTTATGTGCCCTTGTCGTATTGTTGAGTGCGGTTGAATAAGAAATGGGTAAGTTAGCTTCCGCAAAATCCAAATCAGTAATTATTTGGTTGTAAACCTCCCCCACTGTTGCTCTGGCCTGGTCAGAGGATCCCGGCCCCACAATACCGGTCAAACGAAGCGGCAATCCAGGCTTAGATCCGTTGCCGTCAGCATATGGGCGTGCAAAATATTGTAGCAAGGTCCAATAGCTCAGGGCACGGATTAGTCTAGCTTCGCCAATGTAATTATTAGCTAATGACTGCCCTACTACTACTGTTCCTGTACTGGCCATACCGTCAATAAAAACATTGCATCGGTTGATAGTCAGGTAACCCTGGCTCCATATAGACCTTACAAAAGTTGCACTGTTTGCCACGTTTAAATTCCAAACATCAAATCCTGTGACAAGGTTTGTTGTTTCGGCAAAGAAATCTTCACCCTTCAGCTCACCACCCACAACCGCACGACCGCCATAAAAGCTACCATTTTTTAAAGATCCATATAAGGATAGTACTTGGTTTGTTATTCTTATAGGTGTGGAAAAAGCAGAGGCATCTGTTATTGATGTTTCCGGAACCGGATCAAGTTTATCTCGCTGACAAGAAGTATATGTACTAATAATTAGCCCTCCCAAGAGGATATATTTAAGCTTTTGATTCATGAGTTAATTTTTTTGATTAGAATCCTAGATTTAAGCCAACAACAAGTGTTCGTGCATTAGGAACTGTGTTTCTGTCTGACCCCTGTCCTGCTGAATTTGTACCGTTAGATGACACTTCAGGATCTGGCCCTGGATATTTTGTCCACATGGCTAGATTTTGTCCACTTATATAAAGCCTAGCACGGGAAATTTTTGCACGACTCATAATTGATTGAGGAAGTGTATAACCCAATGTTATGTTTTTCAGTTTCACAAAATCACCTTTGAACATATTAAAATCAATTGGAATCGTATTACCGTATGATACGTTATCCGTATAAATCGGGCGAACGTAATTGGTTTGGTCTCCTGGTTTTTTCCAGTAATTCAAAACATCCACAACATTGTTCCAGTAGCGTTGATCGTGCAAGCCGGCATTTGTTCCGTAGGATACATAAAACCCTAACTGGTATGTAAATAACACATCCAAATCAAAGCCCTTGAAACGGAAATTGTTACTCCAGCCCCCAATGCTTCTTGGCTGGGTGTTTTGATACATGACGGCATCATTGGCCTGTGTAATGGCCGGTGCCGCTGCTCCATTATCTAGGTAAGTCCATTGTGACTGTCCGGTTGGAACAATATGCTGGTAGGCAACTCCACGCCCAGCTTTATTATAGAAGATCCTTCTTCCGGTAGCAGGGTCCACACCGCCTGTACGTACTACCCATGAATACCCAATTGAGTAACCCGGCGCTGTACGGTTTACATTCTCTCCTGTGCTGCCACCTCCAGTTAAATACAATACTTCGTTTAATCCGGGAGCCAGTGAAGTCACCTGGTTTTTATTAAACGCTATGTTGAAGGAACTGTTCCAGCTAAAATCTCTGGTAGAAACAGGAGACCCGTTTAAAGTGATTTCAACTCCTTTATTATACATGGTGCCAACGTTTTGTAGTACACTTGAAGGCAAACCGGTTGAAGGAGCTTGGGGAACACTAAGGATTAAGCCATCAATGTCATTCTTATAATATGCAAACTCACCTGTCAGTCGTTCTTTGAACAAACCAAAAGAAAAACCAACATCAGTTTTCTTACTCGTTTCCCATGTAATGTCCGGATTGCCCGCCGTGTTATAGATCAAAGTACCAAGACCACCATATAATCCAGAACCGAAAGTTGAAAAAGTAGGGTAGTTTCCAATGCCGCTAATGTTACCTACTTTACCATAGCTACCACGAATTTTAAACGAACTGAACACTTTGTCTAATCCAGCAGATTGCCAAAAGTTTTCGCGGGCAATTTCCCATCCTGCAGATGCACCATAAAATGTTCCCTTTTTCTTTCCTAGTGCCGAGTATTCATCCTGACGGATGTTAGCACTGATATAGTATATGCGTTTAAAATTGTAATTAAGACGGCCGAAATAGGATAATAAATAATTCTCCCCTAAACCTAACCCTGAAACATTGTTTGTAGTAAACCCTGCTTGAACTACAGTATATGCAGGATCACTAAGAATCGTACGGTCAATTCCATAAGCTCTACTTGTATTACGTTGCTGTTCATTACCCGCTAGTAAGCTGACCTCATGCTTACCCCCAAAGGTGTAATCAAACTGTGCTGTATTTGTCCATACCCACCTCTTGTTACGGTTATATACAGCAATTGCTTGGCCTTGAGAGCCCTGTCCAGTGCCATGAATGGGATTATAGAAAATATCATTATCAGCATGTATATAATCAATGCCATAAACAGTACGTAATGTGAGCAAACTAATAGGTTTGATTTGCAAGTACAGATTTGATTGAATGTGGTCGATTTCATTATTTGAACGATTTAAATCCAAGGCAACTACAGGATTATAAAAACCTACCTGGTTGCTTGGAACAATATTATTACCTGGGCCTATAAAAGAAGCACCAAGGTTATAACTACCATCATTATTAAAGGGGCTGATGTTTGGAGCATTCACCAGAACATTACGAGCCAAACCTGCCGTAGAATAGGCTTCACCGGAAAGCGAGCCTGAACTTTCAGCAGCAAGGTTCTTTTCATTCGAGAATGAAAGTTTACCACCCACGGAAATAATATTGTTAACACGGCTATCCACGTTCAATAACGCATTCAAACGTTGAAAATCGTTTTTGCGAATGATACCTTCTTGATCTGTATAACCAGCAGCGAAATAATAATTGGTATTTTCTGAACCGCCCGACACACTCAGATTATGATTATGCTGGAAACCTGTACGGTAAACGTAGTCATACCACCTTGTATTGATGACTTGTCCGTTTGCATCGGTTGCTAATTTGTACTGTGGAAGTGTAGAAACACCATTAAATGTAAAGTTTACACTTCCTGGCCGAATGCCATTCGCATTGGCCACAGCCATGTTTTTGTACTCTGTATATTGAAACGCGTCTAATAGTTTTGGCAGCCTTACAGGTTCAGTCCACCCAATATAAGTGTCATAATTAACCCTGGGCTTACCAATTCTTCCTTTTTTTGTGGTGATGAAAACAACACCGTTGGCAGCACGACTACCATAGATAGCAGCAGATGCTGCATCCTTTGCTATGTCAATACTTTCAATATCATTTGGATTGATATTAGCTAGTGCGTTGCCACCTGAACTGGTTGAACTAAAATCTCCTGTTTGAATAGGAATACCGTCAACTACAATTAGCGGTTGCGAGCTTAAAGAAATAGAGTTTGTACCACGGATCCGAAATACCGGCGGTGCATTTAGCACACCGGAAGGAATCGTGATTTGAACACCAGTTGCTCTTCCGGCCAACGCCTGATCAAAACTTTGCACAGGCTTTTCTGCTACCGCCTGGCCTCTTACAGTAGACAAGCTCCCTGTAA
>DASVST010000257.1:0-1754 GCA_036387965.1 Segetibacter sp.
AAAAAGTAATTCAAAGCAACATAACAAAGGCTTTGTACTTAGCTGATGCTTCCGCCAAAAGAGAATATGATAACCTGAAAGAGAATGCTTACTTCTCGAACGTTATATCAGGTAATATAAGTCAACAGATAGCTATAGACAGCGTTCACGTCGATGTAAACCAATACCCATATTACTTCCGCTGTTATGCTACTCAAGCTATTATAAGGACAACCAGTATAGTTTCAAGAAGCCTTTTAACCGAAGGTTACATACGAAATGTAAGTAGGTCAGATAATAATTCTCATGGCTTTTTAATTGAGCGTTGGGCTACTATAGATAACAGGGATATTAAAACTGAAAATCGTTAAATATGTTTTTCTTATTTAAACATAAGAATAATCAGAGGCAGCATAAGCAAAATGAACAACAAGATAAGCTTGCTCAAAACATAGCTTTTACATGCATAAAGTTGCAGGGTAAGGCTTCTAAATTCTTGCAGGACAAATCTGAAATGCTTCCCTTAAAAGCTAAGAGATGTGTTGTTATAGTCTTTTGTCTTATATCCTTCGGTAGTTGTATATACGCAATCACAAAGGGTTTTAATAGTCATTTTGATAAATCACTTCCCATTGCATGGATAGAAGTACCAACTCAAATTGAAAACATTAATTGGAAGCCTGCTATCAGTAGAGAGGAGTCTGAAAAAATAAAAAAATTTAAAAGCTATTTAGACAGCCTTGTTAAAAGCAAATCAGGCAAAAGAATACATGACAGCATTACTGCAAATAGGCCTGGGCTCATGGATAGTCTTTCAATCATTCAAAATCTGTATCAATCACAATCATCAAATAAATAACAGTTATGAAAACAAAAATGCTCTCACCCCAATTACTACGTAAACGTAAGCTTCTTATTGTATTACCATTACTGGTTCTACCATTTGTAACCCTTTTATTTTGGGCTTTAGGTGGAGGAAAAGCAAGTGATGTGCAAGCACAAAAACAAAATTCAAAACAAGGATTGAACATGGAGTTGCCTGACGCTAATTTAAAGGATGATAAGTCTTTAGATAAATTAAGTTATTACGAAAAGGCAGCTCTGGATTCGGCAAAACTTGAGGAGTTGATGAAGAATGATCCTTATTATTTGCAGAGAACAGGTGCAGAAAGAAGCAACCTTTTTATTAATGATAGTATACCTTCTTCTATTAAGTACCAGCCTGACCGTTCTTATGCGAGTTCTAATCTTAATGCATCTCCCTATAGTGGCCATAATTATCAGGACGCGAATGAAGCAAAGGTGTACAACAAACTTAACGAGTTGAATGCAGTAATGAACCAGGCTTCAGCGCTACCTGCAAGTAAATACGGCTCATATGCTAATGCAAGGAGAACTACAAGTGGTTCTTTGAATAGTTCAGACGTAGATAGGCTGGAGCAAATGATGCGAATGAGCAACCAGGGAGATGGTAGTGAAGATCCGGAAATGATTCAACTAACCGGAATGATGGAAAAGATATTAGATATACAACATCCAGAAAGAGTAAAGGAAAGAATACGCAGAACATCTGAAACACATAAAGGACAAGTGTTTGCCGTAAATAAAAACAACGGTAAAGACCTAAATAGTTTACTTATAAATAATAGAACTGTTGTGCAATCCAAACTTGCAACTAATGGATTTTACTCTTTAGATGAAGATGTTAATCAGGATACAGTTTTGGGAAATGCTATCAAGGCAATGATTCACCAAACACAAACATTAGTTGATGG
>DASVST010000258.1:0-8080 GCA_036387965.1 Segetibacter sp.
CTACTAGAAGATTAGGGTAGACTAACCTGGAGTGTAACTTTACTGATACTACAAGGAACAGAGATATTGCGGGTGATGTAAACGTTATTGAGAACAACGTAAAATAGATTAATTCTACTTTGTAAACCCTCTCACCATAAACACACAATCTTCAACATGCTTGATTTGCTGTTTTCTATCTAAGCCCCTGATGTTCGATGTAATTGGAAGTTTTATACTTTGGTAAGTTGTATCCTTTTTTAACTCCTCTAACGATTGGTAAATGTTTTTAGATTTTATTGCGAATACAACGCCTTGAGCACTTTGTTGAGCCGTACTTAGTACTCCAATAACTTCACCATTTCTATTCAATACAGGACCACCACTGTTTCCCGGGTTAGCGCTAACGGCAATTTGGCAACTAATCGTATCACCATTGTACCCGTTTTTAGAACTTAAATATCCTTCGTTATAAACAATTTCATCTTTAGGAAAGCCAAGTGTAAAGATCTGTTCTCCTAAATCCGAATTAGTTTTCCTGATGCTATAAGGAAGGGTTGAAGAGGGAATAAAATCTTCATCATCGATCTTAAGAATCGCTAAATCTTTTTCCTGGTCAAGGAAAGCAATTTTCGCTTTAAACTCTTGTCCCTTATTATTTAAGATGATTATGGTAGAAGAGCCTCTTACCACGTGAGCATTGGTTACCAGATAACCTTTAGCATCTATTAAGAAACCTGAACCTCCGTTTGCAGCTCTTGCATCAAGCGGCACCTTCGACTTTAGTTTACCGATCTCGTTGCTTTGTACACGGTCGTTCTTTTTAAGAATGGCAACCTGCCTGTTTAACTCCTGCAGATCTTTTTTAGGGACAGGCGTAAAATAAGTAAGTAAACCACTTAACACAACTGCGGTAACCCCGGCAACGGTAGCAGCAATAGAGGCCGATCTTTTATATTTTCTCCAGAATCTTACAATCTTACCAGCAGGCTGTTCACTTTGTTTAATCCAGCCGGTTTCAACAAGCTCATTATGAACAGTATTTAATTGCTGTCTGAAATCTTTCTTTTCACCGTAGCTTGAAATCTGCGATAGAAACATACTATGCTCTACCACCAACTGATCAACCTCAGGATTATTTTTACGCAGCTCCTCAAAGAAGATCTTTTCTTCTTTACTCATCTCGTCTCTCAGGTATCTTTCAACCGCGTCAATAATTAAAATGTCTTCCATAATTAATCCTTTATATTGTATTGGGCAAAGAATAGCTTTTTCAATCTCACCAGGCACTTATATTTTTGGTTCTTTGCATTGTCAGCGTTCGTGTATCCAAATGTTTCTGCAATTTCAGTCATGTCCTTTTTTTGCAGGTAGTAAGCTTCTAAAAGACTCTTACAAGGCTCACCTAAACTCCCCATTGCCTTTTCCATTATCAAAAAATCTGCATTTCTTTTCTCATGCACTTCTATGTCGTCTTCTACAGGCACAATCTCCTCAAGACTTTCAACCTTTGTACTAAACCTGTTTAGCTGTTGCAATCTCTTTAACCAAAGCCTCCTGCATACCGAGTAAACATAAGTGGTTATTTTGCAGGTTAAAACAAAAGAGTCAGTTTTGGCATTTTCATAAAGCACAATCATGGCTTCCTGAAAAATATCCCTTGCGTCATCATAGCTTCCATTGTTATTCAAAACAAAAGCCTGTACAAGGGTAAAATTGCTTTTATAAATCGCTTCTACAGCTTCAGCATCATTATTAGCCAGTCCTTTCAGTAAAGTTTGCTCGTTTGATTCAGATATCACAATTCTGCTTTTAATACCAATATGATCAAAAAGTAACCCGGTATTGAGTGTTAAAAGTCACCTAAGTAACGGGCTCAAATCGTTCGATTATGTTCTTACCTTTATTTTTAAGAAAATAGCCTTGAACATGAAAAAGCTCCCGATGATTTTCTCTTTAGTCGCTTTCGTTGCCTGTACCGATAGTAATACCAATACGAACACTGTTGATTCTATTGCAAATGTAATTGACTCAGCAGCCGATGCAAAGATTGATTCTGTTCAAAAACGTGCTGATTCTATTGCAAATGTAATTGACTCAGCTGCAGATGCTACAATTGATACGCTAATTAACAAATAATGCAGCTACGCTCATCTTGAACTGTATTAAAACCGTGAGCACATACATCAGGTAAGAAATCATTTTTTGGATGCACTAATCTTCAAAAAATGATTCTCGCATGTGCCCCTCAATTTACATCTATTAAAAATTTTCGGATTTTTTATAAATCGCAGGGTTACCTTTTATTCCTTTTTGTATAAACCTCAAATTCACAAACAAAAACTTCAAAAAATGAAAAAGTTATTATTGGTTTTAGCTATCGGCGCATTCGCTGCTTGCAACAACGGAGAAAATACAACTACTACTGATTCTACAACTGTAGATTCTTCTACAATGATGGGAACTGATACTATGGGAACTGGTACAGGTACTACAGATACTTTAGGTACTGGTACAGGTTCTGGTCAATAATTTTAGAACAACTGCGGTGTTATTGAATTTGTGAGAAGCTTGCATTAAAGCAGTTCAAATTTTTCAAAGGCAAGCAATCGTTAGAGGCCGTCCCTATTCCTGGGGATGGCTTTTTTGTTACCAGCTTTATATTTCCATGGCAACATCGTTGCTACGCTAAGTTCAAAAGCATCGCTGTGATTGAACTGTAGTTTCCAGCGGATACAACTTCCAACTTTGTTTTCCTGTTGTTTGCTGCAAATAAATTTTGTTATATCGAATCAATTGTTACTTTTACTTCTCAATGACACAAACAATTGCAAATACCTGGTTTAGCTTCTATTATTACTTCTATTTTAGAAAATGGACCGGGCACCTATTGCGATTGTCAAAATAAAACACAATCAACAAAAAGTCCCGGTTAAACAACCGGGACTTTTTTTATGCTGTTATGAGGACTGAAAATTTAAATACCAAGCACTCGACAACCCGAGTATCTATTCAAGGTTACGAAGGCAGCTTTCACCAGGAAGCAGCACGAAAGTTCTTTGGCAAGGAAGTAGAAATAATTCCTTGTAATACTTTTCGTGAAGTAGTCAAAATTGCTTCCTCTAAAGCTGAAAGCAATGGAGGAGTTATGGCAATAGAAAACTCCATCGCCGGAAGTATTTTACCTAATTATAGCTTATTACAGAAAAGTAACCTGGTAATTGCTGGTGAGATCTATCTGCACATCAGGCAGCACTTGCTTGTAAATAAGAGTGTTCAATTGAAGGATATAAAAGAAGTTCACTCGCATCCAATGGCATTACTACAATGCCTTGACTACCTTGAAAGCCACCCATGGAAGCTGGTTGAAACGGAGGACACTGCCTTAAGTGCAAAACACATTCACAAACATCATAGCAAACATACCGCAGCAATTGCCGGTAAACTTGCAGCCGAATTATATAACCTCGAGATCCTGACACCAGACATACATACTCTTAAAAACAACTATACACGTTTTTTGATCCTGCAAAGGAAAGAAGATGTTGTAGCTGTTGATGGAGCAAATAAGGCTTCTTTATATTTTGAAACAGCCCATAGCAAGGGCAGTCTTGCAAAAGTTCTTACAAAAATTGCTCAGAAAGGGGTTAATCTCAACAAACTGCAAAGTATGCCCATCCCCGGAAGTGATTTTAAGTATGGGTTTTATGCAGACATGGAAATTAAAAATGCAAGTGAGTTAAACAAAGTATTAGAAGTAATCGATCCACTAACCAACAATGTAAAAGTATTCGGTATTTATAAACATGGAAGTTTGAAAAAGTAATTATGACAATAACCACAGCAGACAGGTTAAACGGAATAGGAGAGTACTATTTCTCTCAAAAGCTTCGTGAGATTGAAGAGCTCAATAAGCAGGGAAAACAAATTATTAATCTTGGCATTGGGAGCCCAGATTTACCACCGCACCAGGATGTAATAGACGTTTTACATGAAGAAGCTTCGAAAGTTACAAACCATGCATATCAAAGCTATAAAGGCAGTCTTGTGCTGCGGAATGCAATCGCTGACTTTTACAAAAACTGGTATTCCGTAAACCTAGATCCGAACACAGAAATACTTCCTCTAATTGGTAGTAAAGAAGGCATCATGCACATTTGCATGACCTATTTAAACCCGGCCGATGAAGTCCTCATCCCAAACCCTGGCTATCCAACTTACAGCAGTGCTGTTAAATTGGCGGGTGGCAAATGTGTTTCCTACGATTTAAAAGAAGAGAATAACTGGGAACCTGATTTTACTTTTCTGAAAACGCAGGACTTAAGCAAAGTGAAGTTAATGTGGATCAATTACCCACACATGCCCACCGGAAAACTTCCTACAAAAGAACTTTTTAAAAAAGTAGTAAACTTTGGAAAAGAGCATAACATTCTTATTTGCCACGACAACCCTTACAGCTTTATTCTGAATGAAGAACCAATGAGCCTCCTTAGCATTGATGGAGCAATAGATGTAGCAATCGAACTAAATTCTTTAAGTAAAGCAAGCAACATGGCTGGTTGGCGTGTAGGAATGCTTGCAGGTGCAAAGGAAAGAATTGATGAAATCTTACGCTTTAAAAGTAATATGGACAGTGGTATGTTTTTGCCTGTTCAACTTGCTGCTGCAAAAGCATTGACCTTAGGTAAGGATTGGTATGACCAATTAAACAAAGTTTATAAGGAAAGAAGAGAACTTGTACTTCATATCTTGGCTGAATTGAAATGTTCTTTTGATCAAACACAGGTGGGCTTATTTATTTGGGCAAAGATTCCCGCAAACTATAAAGATGGATATGAATTGACTGATGAAATCCTATATAACAAAAACGTGTTCTTAACACCTGGAGGCATCTTTGGCAGTAATGGCAATCAGTACGTCAGGATAAGTTTATGTGCCAAAGCCGAAGTAATTAAAGAAGCGTTAGCAAGAATTCAATCTTAAATTATGAGTGATATGCAAAATTTGTCAATTAACGGAGGTGTTGAGATTAAGGAACTTACAGTTACTATTATCGGTATAGGTTTAATTGGTGGTTCGTTTAGCTTAGCGTTAAAAGATAAAGGAATAGCTAAGCATGTTATTGGAGTAGATACAAACGAAGTTCATCAGCAACGGGCAAAACAGTTAGGCTTAGTTGATGAAGTGTTGCCCTTAAAAGATGCTATAAAAAAAAGCTCATTAATAGTATTAGCGATACCTGTAAATGCAATGAACGCTTTACTTCCAGGTATCTTAGACCAGGTTGATCAGCAGGTGATTATGGATATGGGATCAACAAAGCAAAACGTATTAAAAGCTGTTTCTGATCATCCTAACAAAGGAAGATTTGTTGCTACACACCCCATGTGGGGAACTGAGTTTAGCGGACCTGATGCCGCAGTTAAAGATGCATTTACAAAAAAAGCAACAGTTATATGTGGGCGGGATAGTTCTGACAAAGATGCCTTGGAGCTTGTTGAAGGTATTTACAAGCAAATTGGAATGCACTTGATTTATATGGATGCTGAAGCTCACGATTTACATGCCGCATACATAAGCCACATTTCTCACATCACGTCTTTTGCCTTAGCAAATACCGTTTTAGAGAAAGAGAAGGAAGAAGATACAATTTTCGAATTAGCAAGTGGTGGTTTTGAGAGCACCGTCAGGTTAGCGAAAAGTAACCCTGCAATGTGGGTACCGATCTTTAAACAGAATCGTGAGAATGTTCTGGACGTGCTTAATGAGCATATTACCCAATTGCGGAAATTTAAGAGCTGTCTTGAAAAGGAGAATTGGGATTACTTGCAGGAGTTGATAGAGCATGCTAATGGAATTAATAGAATTTTAAAATAGAAGCTCGAGTTGAGCAATAGATACAAGTTGAAGTGAGTGACACAACGATGCTGCTCAATGATAAAATGCTTGTTACAACACAGTAATAACAATTAAGGCATATGTAAAGGAAGCAATTAGTGTTACCTTTGCGCAAAATTTAGAATAAATATGATGACATTTGAAGAGTTGGGAATTGATCCAAGATTGATTCAGGCAACCAACGAATTGGGTTATGTGAACCCAACACCGATACAGGAAAAGGCGATACCGGTTTTATTGAGCGGCACAACGGATTTTGTGGGTTTGGCTCAAACAGGCACCGGAAAAACTGCGGCATTCGGCTTGCCGTTATTACACTTAATTGATGTTGATCAACGCTTCCCTCAAGCTTTGGTAGTTTGTCCGACAAGGGAATTGTGCATGCAGATTGTAAAAGAGATTGAACTATTTAAAAAACACATAAAGGGCATGCAGGTTGTTGCGGTTTATGGCGGCACATCTATCAGCATGCAAATAAGGGATTTGAAAAGAGGCGTTCAGATTGTAGTTGCAACGCCGGGTAGATTGATCGATTTAATTGAGAGAAAAGCGATAGATCTTGAGCAGATAAAATACGTGGTTCTTGATGAGGCAGATGAGATGCTGAACATGGGTTTTAGAGATGACATCGAGTTCATTTTAAAGAACACACCAAATCGTCAAAGCACTTGGTTGTTTAGCGCAACTATGCCCCCTGAAGTAAGGCAGGTTAGTAAGCGTTACATGAAGAATCCCAAAGAAGTTACAGTAGGTAAAGTGAACACAGGTAACGCAAATATTGACCATCAATATTATGTTGCTGCCTCTCACCATCGCTACGAAACATTAAAACGCATAATTGACTTCAACCCCGGAATGTATGGTATCATCTTTACCCGTACAAAACTCGATGCACAAAACATAGCTGAAAAACTTACAAGAGAAGGATACGATATTGATGCATTACATGGTGATCTTTCGCAAGGTCAGCGTGATGCAGTGATGGGACAATTTCGTGATAAGACGTTGCAGTTATTAATTGCAACAGACGTTGCGGCCAGAGGTATTGATGTAAAAGAAATCACCCACGTTATAAATTTCGAGCTTCCTGATGATGTTGAAGTCTATACGCATAGAAGTGGACGTACAGGTCGTGCAGGAAGCCAGGGTATCTGTCTTTCAATCGTTCACAGCCGCGAAACATTTAAGCTTCGCCAGATAGAGAAAATGGTACAACAACCATTTCATAAACTCGATATTCCAACTGGTAAAGATGTTTGTCGCAAACAGTTCTTCTACTTCATGGATAAACTTCTTCAAACCGATGTTAGCCATGGAGATTACGATACGTACATGCCAATGTTGATGGAAAAGTTTGCTGATGTAAGCAAAGAAGAAATACTAAAAAGAGTTGTTGCAACTGAGTTCGATAGATTCCTGAAGTATTATGAAAATGCATCAGATCTTAACGTTCGTGAAGCACCTAGAAGAGAAAGAACATACGACAGAGGATCTGATGCAGATCAGGGTCGTGGACGTGAGGGTCGCGGCAGAGAAACCAGCAGCGGTGAAGGTCGCAGAAGAGACTATGCAAGTGGAGGCGGTGGTGATTTTGCACGTTTGTTTGTAAACCTCGGAACAAAAGATGGTTTTTATAAAGCAAGTTTCCTCCAATTTATACTTGACATGAGCGATCTTAAAAAAGAGTCACTTGGCAGAATTGATATGAAGGAAATGAACAGTTGGATTGAGATCGACAAGAGCGTTGCAAATAAAATGATCAAAGCCGTTGATGGAAAAAACTTCAAAGGCAGAAGAATAAGAATGAACGATGCAAACAGCAGGGGATAACCGATGAAGTTTAGGAAGGATTTTGTTTCGAGCATCAAATCCTTCCTGAGCATCGTTGTGTCACTCACTTGTACGGCATAACAACTATCAACCTTAAAAAACCACCAATATGGAACAGGCAGAATTAAAATCATCAACAATAGATGAAGTTCTAAACAAACGTCCTTTGATCATCTCAGGTCCTTGTAGTGCAGAGACAGAGGAGCAGATGATAAATACTGCAACGCTTTTAGCGAAAACCGGAAAAGTTGATATGCTAAGAGCCGGCATCTGGAAACCAAGAACACGCCCCGGAAGTTTTGAAGGAGTTGGTGTAAAAGGTTTACCCTGGTTAGCTCAAGCTAAAAAAATAACAGGCTTACCAACAACAGTA
>DASVST010000259.1:0-2727 GCA_036387965.1 Segetibacter sp.
CTCGATATTTTCCTCTTTCACATCTTCTACCCTAATGTTGCCATTCAGTTCAAGTGCACTAATATCAACAGAAATAGATTCTTTCAAATCTTTTGGTAAAGCCTTCACTTTCAAAGATTTCATTTTAACTACCAGTTTACCACCGGCTTTTACGCCAGCAGGTGTACCTGTAAGGTGCAATGGAAGTGTGGCAACAACTTTCTTATCGCCTACCAGCTCCAAAAAGTCAATGTGAAGTAATTGGTCACTCACTTTGTCAAATTGCAAATCTTTCAAAATGCAGATGTAGGTTCCACCATCCACTTTTACTTCTGCCTGCATAAATTCTGCGGTGTATACGATCGGCTTAAGAGCCTTTGCTGATGCGGCGAAATTAATCTCCTTAGCACCCCCGTAAATTACACCAGGCACAAGTTCCTGAGAGCGAAGTTGGCGGGTGGCTTTTTTGCCCATTTCGGTCCTCAGTTGTCCTTCGATTGTAACTGTTTTCATTGTTTGTGTTTATTATTAAAGGTCAATTGACAGTCGCCTTACAGTTCTTGTCAACTATTATTTTATTAAAAATTTTTTTGTTACCAGCAGTCTAACTCTCCCAAACATCCTTGCGTCGCACTCTTCAACTTACATCTCTTTTATGAGCTTTCTCTATCTTAGCTTTTAACTGCGAATGAATAAACAAGTTTGTTATACTTCTATTCTCATATGCATTTCGAATTGCTATCGCAAAAAGATCAGCCACTGAAAGAACTTTTATTTTCTTTGTTTCATGCTTTAGCGGAATAGTATCACACACTACCAATTCCTCTAACACACTATTCTCAATATTTTCGTAAGCATTACCGCTTAACACGGGGTGTGTACATAATGCTCTTACACTTTTAGCACCCTTTTCCATTAGCAGGTTTGCCGCCTTTGCAAGGGTTCCGCCGGTATCACAAATATCATCTATCAAGATGATGTCTTTACCTGTTACATCCCCAATAACCACCATACTTGCTATCTCATTTGCACGCTTTCTGTGCTTGTCACAAATCACCATTTCCGCATTGAAATACATGGCAATTTCTCTCACTCTGTTGGTACTTCCCACATCGGGGGCGGCAAAAGTAAGGTTTTTCAGTTTAAGTTGCTCAATGTAAGGTATGAAAATCGCCGAGCTATCCAGGTGATCCACGGGAATATCGAAGTAACCTTGAATTTGCGGAGCGTGCAAATCCATGGTGATTATCCTGTCTGCACCAGCTGCAACTAACAGGTTAGCAATCATTTTTGAGCCGATCGCAACTCTTGGTTTGTCTTTTCTATCCTGCCTTGCGTATCCATAATAAGGCATTACCACCACAATTTTATAAGCACTTGCCCTGCGTGCCGCGTCGATCATTAACAATAATTCCATTAAATTATCACTGGGCGAGTGGGTACTTTGGATGAGAAATATATAATCTCCCCTTATACTTTCCATGAAAATGGGCTGAAATTCGCCATCACTAAACTTTTGGATTTTGATTTTACCAAGCGGAGCACCAAATCTTTGTGCTATTTTAGTAGATACACTTTGCGAACCTGTTCCGGAGAAAATCTTTATTGAAGGACTATTCATAACACGATGAATGAGGCCCGAAGATAGAGATAAGGAATAGAAGTTTTAATTTGAGTGACTAATAAATTTTGGAATGGAAAAAAACAGCATCAAAAATTGGGCGGTGGATGATCGCCCCCGCGAAAAGCTTGCTTTGAAAGGTGCTGAATCACTTAGTAATTCTGAACTGCTTGCCATTCTTATCTTAAATGGAGCCGTTGATAAAAGTGCCGTTGATGTCGCAAAGGATTTATTGGCTTCTGTAGGTAACGATCTTCAGAAGCTTGCCAAGCTTTCAGTAAAGGACATGGTCAAGCTAAAGATAAAAGGGCTAGGGCCCGCGAAAGCAATAAGCATTGCAGCAGCTTTAGAACTTGGCATTCGGCGCAATATGGCTGATAATAAAAAGGAAGTCATACTATCAAGTAAAGACCTCGCTTCATATCTAAAGGCTCAATTCCAATACAAAAAGCACGAAGTTTTTGCTGTTGTTTTTTTAAACCGCGCGAACAAAATAAACCATTTCGAGATTGTGAGCGAAGGAGGTATTACAGGAACCGTTGCCGACCCCCGCATTATCCTACGAAAAGCTCTTGAACATGATGCAATAAGCATTGTGCTATGCCATAATCATCCCAGTGGTAGTTTAAAACCGAGCAGGCAAGATGAGGAGATCACACAAAAGATAAAAGAAGCATCAAGATACTTCGACATAAAAGTAATGGATCACATTATAGTGAGTGAAGAAGGATACTATAGCTTTGCCGATGAGGGAATACTTTAGATCAATTTAGAATTGAATTGAGAGTTATGAATTATGAATTGCTTCATCCATTCTACTTTCTCAAATCTTCCTAATTCACATTAATCTAAGCTTGCGCTGTAGGTCCGCCAAAATTCAATGGAATTTCTACCTGCTCTAAATCCTGGATAGTACCATTCGCTGCTTCGTATCTTGTTACATTATCCTCCAGAGCTTTTAAAAAGCGCTTTGCGTGCATTGGTGTAAATATTATCCTGCTTTTTACTTTACTCTTTGGTGTACCCGGCATTACATTCACAAAGTCCATAACAAACTCGGCGTGGCTATGTGTGATTATTGCAAGATTAGCATAAGTGCCTTCAGCTACTTCTTCACTTATCTCTAT
>DASVST010000260.1:0-4488 GCA_036387965.1 Segetibacter sp.
CGAAAGAACAACTTCTAAGGATGCATCATTTTATTACCAGGAATAAGGTAGTCGGATTTTTTATTGCTTTGTTCTTTGGAAGAAACCTTACCAGTTTAGCTCAAATATATAATACTGATAAATGGGGCGCTCATTTTTACACTCCACATTACCAACATCATTTTAGCAAGTACAGAAATAAAAGAATCAATATGTTGGAGATTGGTGTAGGTGGATATTCAAACCCGAAGCTGGGAGGTGAATCTTTGAGAATGTGGAAGAAGTATTTTCCTCATGGAAACATTTTCTCTCTTGATATTCATGATAAATCATACCACCAGGAAGCCCGTATTAAGATATTTAAGGGAAGCCAGGTTGATTACAAATTTCTGGATGACGTTCTGGAAAATATAGGAGCACCATTAGATATAATTATTGACGATGGCAGTCACTATAATGAACATGTAATTAAAACATTCGAATATTTATTCCCTAAATTAAAAGACGGAGGAATCTATGTTGTTGAAGATATTCAAACTTCTTATTGGGAGAGCGAGGGCGGCGATAGTTACGATTTAAATAAACCTGATACGATTATGAATTTTTTTAAACGACTAACGGATTGCCTCAATTATAAAGAATTTATGATACCGGGTTACCAGCCCAGCTACTACGATTTGAATATTATAAGCGTTCATTTTTATCATAACATGATCTTTATATACAAAGGAAAAAATATTGAAGAATCAAATTCGCTGCTAAATAATCAGAAAAGAATAAAGAAAAGTAAATCACTAACTCAGGTGAATTAAGATGAAGAAATGAACTTTTTTAAAGAGAATTGTACTCTTCAAAATTAGATAACTCGCTGCTTATTATTAATACCTTTCTTGTCTATGAATATTCGTTTGTTTAATATTCGTATTCAATAATTATTTAGTTGAACGCTACTGATGTAACACCATTTGGAATGTAGTATATTTCAAAAAAAGTTTACATCTCTATGGCTACATTTTTTCGTTCATCACTCTACATTTTTTTTATTTTTTCTTTTATTTTCAATAGTGTGTTTGTTGGTGCCCAGGAAAAGCAACAAATGAGTGTACCAGGCTTACAAGCACCGGTAGAAGTATTAAGAGATAAATGGGGGGTTAACCATATATATGCTAACAACCAGCATGACTTGTTTTTTGCACAAGGGTATTGTGCTGCTAAAGATCGATTACTTCAATTCGAAATCTGGCGCAGGCAAGCTACAGGAACCGTAGCAGAAATTTTTGGATCTCAGGAGCTGAAAAGAGATATAGGAACAAGGTTGTTCATGTTCAGAGGCGACTTAAAAAAAGAATTAAACCATTATCACCCTGATGGAGAATCAATCGTTAACGCATACGTAAAAGGTGTCAATGCATACATTGATGAAGTTCTAAAAAATCCGGAGCAGCTTCCTTTTGAATTTAAGTTACTCAATATTAAACCAGGAAAATGGACATCAGAGGTTGTCATATCCCGCCACCAGGGTTTGCTAGGAAATATCACTGAAGAGTTAGATATCGGTAGGGCGGTAGCTAAAGCAGGACAGGAAAAGGTAAAAGATCTAATGTGGTTTCATCCTAAAGATCCAAACTTAAATTTAGATCCATCAATCACTGAAAATTTACTGTCAAAAAATATTCTGGAACTGTATAATGCCTCTCACAGAAATGTGACCTTTAGAAGGGGTAATCAAAATTCAACTTCCTTCATTCAAAATCCGTTACCGTTCCAACATGGTTTAGAAGGAAGTAATAATTGGATCATCAGTGGCAGTAAAACCGAAAGTGGTTATCCAATTCTTGCAAACGATCCCCACAGAAGTATTTCACTTCCTTCACTGCGATACATGGTACATCTTGTTGCTCCCGGATGGAATGTAATTGGAGCAGGGGAGCCTGTGATTCCCGGCGTTTCTATTGGACATAATGAGCACGGTGCCTGGGGTCTTACAATATTTGAAACAGATGGAGAGGATATGTTTGTTTATGATTTAAACCCTCAGAATCTTTCGCAGTATAAATACAAGAGTAAGTGGGTTAACATGGAGGAAATTAAAGAATCAATCAAAGTTAAAGACTCTGCAAGTGTTGATGTTTCACTTAGATATACAATACATGGCCCGGTTACTTTTATAGATACTTCAAACCGCAAAGCTTATGCAATTAAATGTGCATGGCTTGAACTAGGAGGAGCACCCTACCTTGCATCTTTAAGAATTAACCAGGCTAAAGACTGGAAAGATTTTAGAAATGCTACAAAGTATAGTCATATTCCTGCTGAGAATATGATTTGGGCTGATAAAAAAGGAAATATCGGATGGCAGGTTGCTGCTATTACTCCCCTGCGTAAAAATTTCAGCGGCATGGTTCCGGTACCCGGAGATGGAAGATTCGAATGGACGGGCTATAGAAATATGAAGAAGCTACCTCATCTTTATAATCCAAAAAAAGGTTTTTTAGCAACAGCCAATCAAAACGTTACACCTGAAGATTATAAGTACTGGAACGGCATTGGATTTACGTGGGCAGATCCTTATAGAGGTAATCGTATCAACGAAGTTTTGAGTAATGATAACTCTATCACATTAGAAGAAACAAAATCCCTACAAACAGATTACTTTTCAATCCCTGCACGTACATTGGTTCCCATGTTGAGCAAGCTTGCCTTTAAATCTGATTTATCAGCCAAGGCAAAGGCAGAACTAATGAATTGGAATTTTGTACTTGACAAGAACTCTGTTGCTGCCGGCATTTATGCTATGTGGGAAAGAAAGCTTTATAGTGAAGCAAATAACAAGTTTGTTCCGCAAGAGTTGAAGGGCTTAATTTCAATTCAACTTACCAAATTAGTTAGCTGGTTGCAAACTCCTGATTCGAGATTTGGAACTGACCCAAACAAGGGCAAGGATGAATTTCTGCAGGCAACATTTGAGCAAGCTATAAAAGACTTGACAACAAGGCTTGGTAGTTCTATAACGAGTTGGACATACGGACAGGATAAGTATAAGCATACAGCACTAACTCACCCGCTAAATGCTTTCCTCTCTAACGAACAAAAGGAAAAGTATAACCTTAGCCCAATAGCAAGAGGTGGTAACAGTCATACACCAAACTCAACAGGCGGTACAGATCGCCAGGGTTCCGGAGCTAGTTTTCGCATTATAGCAGATCTAGTTGATTGGGATAAAACATTAATGATAAATACACCAGGTCAGTCAGCAAATCCTGAAAGCAAATACTATGATAATTTATTTGAACTGTGGGCTAAGGATCAATATTTTCCAGCCTATTATTCAAAAGAGAAGATTAAAGGTGTGACCGAAAAAATAACAGATATGAAGCCGGTTAAGTAAGTATTAAAGCTTGGTTTCTTTTTCTTAAATCAACTTAAAAATTACAGAATGAGATGTTCTTCTTATTTCCTACTTTTTATTGTTACCATAACTGTATCGTGTAAAACACAACAGTCGGCTGATCGGATATATATAAACACGAAGGTATGGACGGGTGTTGCAGGCGAGAATAATGTGCAAGCCATTGCTGTTGAAGACAGTTTAATAGTTTATGTGGGAAATGATTATGAACAGTTGAAAGGAAGCAATACTGAAATTATTGACTTAAAAGGAGGTATGATCATTCCGGGATTTATCGACAACCATACACACTTTCTTTCCGGAGGGTACCAACTTGCAAACGTAAATCTTAGAACGGCAAAGAATAAGGCAGACTTGATTTCGAGTTTACGAGATTTTGCAAAAACATTACCTGAAAACCGTTGGATCCAGGGAGGAGATTGGGATCACGAAGTATGGGGAGGTCAATTACCTGAAAAAGGATGGATAGATAGCGTTACTGGTAAAAACCCTGTCTTTGTTAGCAGGTATGATGGACATATGGCTTTGGTAAATTCGCTAACGTTGAAGTTAGCAGGCATAACAAGAGAAACACCAAACCCGGTGGGCGGCGAAATTGTACGCAACTCTCTTACAGGCGAACCAACAGGTGTTTTGAAAGATGAAGCGATGTCGCTCGTTTATAATGTCATTCCTGAATTAACTAACCAGGAGATGGATGAATCATTGGATCGTGCCGTTAATGAGGCATATAGAAACGGTGTTACACAAGTACACGATATGGGCAGCTATGGTGGCTGGCAAGATCTGGAAACGTATCAAAGAGCTTATAATAATAATAATAAATTGAATTTACGCATCTATTCCTTTGTGCCTTTAAGCAGTTGGGCGCGGCTTGACTCGTTTGTTGAGAAAAATGGCAAAGGAGATAACATGCTTAGATGGGGTGCGTTAAAGGGATTTGTTGATGGTTCTTTGGGCTCAACTACTGCGTGGTTTTACAAACCATATAAGGATGACCCTTCAACATCAGGATTCACAGTTACTGATACAACGCTACTTAATTCCTGGATTCACTCAGCTGACTCTGCAGGACTTCACGTTGCTGTACATGCCATTGG
>DASVST010000261.1:0-17474 GCA_036387965.1 Segetibacter sp.
TTGCCATATCCTGCAACGAGTTCTCGAGGAAAAGAACAAATGGGGGAAGCCCGATTTTCTTAGCTTCAACCTGACGAAGATCTTTCAGCATTTCATACAATACATCATCTGAAGCAGCACCAACGTTTGATACTGTTTCCGGCTCCTCATCATCTTCAGCATTGGCATCTTCAAAATTATTGTTCAAAGTGATCTTGAAACTTGTCGGCTTCTTGAGATAAGCCTCGGTTGCAGGTGTTAGTTTTAATAAACCATATTCTTCAATATCCTTAACAATTAAATTTTCAAGAAGCATTTGCCTGATGAGGCTGTTCCAGTAATGAGCATTTTCATCCTTTCCAATTCCATAAACTTCTAACTCATCATGCCTGTACATTTTAATTTGAGGAGTAAGCTTTCCCATTAAAACATTCACCACATAATCAATGGTGAACTTTTCATCAAGTGCTTTAACTGCCTTAAGCACTTTCACTACGTTATCCTTAGCCTCAATCTTTTCTTTAGGATTACAATTGTCGCAACCTCCTGTTGCTTTACATCCGGCTGTATCCCAATTCTCGCCAAAGTAATGAAGTAAAATTTTTCTTCTGCACACACTGCTTTCAGCATAACTAACAGTCTCATTAATTAACTGTGCTCCTACTTCTCTTTCACTTAACGGCTTATCTCTTAGAAAATGCTCGAGCTTATGGACGTCTTTATGCGAATAGTATAAAATGCATTTTCCTTCCATTCCATCCCTTCCGGCACGACCCGTTTCCTGGTAATAGTTTTCTATTGATTTAGGAATATTGTAGTGAATTACAAATCGGATATCCGGCTTATCTATCCCCATTCCAAAAGCAATTGTTGCAACAATAACCTGTGTATCTTCCTTTAGAAAAAGGTCTTGCCTTTCTGCTCTTAACTTGGAATCAAGTCCCGCATGATATGCTACAGCTTTCACTTTATTAGCGACAAGTATTCCTGCAAGTTCTTCCGTTGTTTTTCGGTTGAGGGTATAAATGATCCCACTCTTGCCTTTGTTCTGCGAAATAAAACGGACGATGTTTTTTATTGTTTGATCTTTCTTGATCTTGGGTTGAATCTCATAATATAAATTCTGGCGATTGAAGGATGATATAAAGATGCTTGGGCTTCTCAGACCAAGATTCTTCAAAATATCACTTTGAACCTTAGGTGTAGCTGTTGCAGTTAAAGCGATGATTGCAACGTCGGGATTGATAAGTGTCATCATCTCTTTCAGCCTTCTGTATTCCGGTCTGAAATCGTGACCCCACTCTGAAATGCAATGGGCTTCGTCTACCGCAAAAAAGGAAATCTTTAAATCACTAAAGAATTCAAGGTTATCCTGCTTAGTTAGAGTCTCAGGAGCTACATAAAGCAGCTTGGTTTTCCCCTCTATCAAATCACTTTTGACCTCGCGTTGTTGCACTTTGGTTAAAGAAGAATTTAGAAAATGCGCCACATGATCTTTCTCACTGTATCCGCGAACAAGATCAACCTGGTTTTTCATCAGGGCAATAAGTGGGCTTACAATAATTGCACAGCCTTCCATGAGTAATGCAGGCAGTTGATAGCATAAGCTTTTTCCTCCGCCGGTAGGCATTATCACAAATGTGTCCCTGCCACCTAATAAACTGTTTATTGATTCTTCCTGCGTGCCTTTGAAAGCGTCAAAACCAAAATACTCAAGTAACCCTTTATTTATGTCGTAAGTATGCGATGAAGATTGTGTTTTAGTCCCAGCCTTAATAGATGTTATTCTTTTTGCAGAAGGCTTTTTTACTGAAGGTTTTTTTGTTGATGTTGCCATTAGTCTTTTTTTCTTGCGCCCATAGTCGTGGCATTTAGTTATCTCTAAGATATTGATTTTAATTCCTTTTATGCAATGCAAAATTCCTTTATTCAAAAACCTGGTTTTCTACATCGGTCATTCAAGGGTTGCAAATCTAACGAATGGCATCATGTTTAAAAAGGCTACTCCTGTTAAAATTCAGATTTTGTTAACGGAGAATCGATTTAAATAATCTATCTGCTGTTGAAGCTTAATTCTTTACATCGTTAAAAACAAATGTACTTTTGCGCCGCATGAAATCTTCCCTGAAAGACACAGCTTTGAAAACGATAGATCTCGAGGCGAGGTCTATTGCAGGATTAGCTGAATTTATAAATGAAGAATTCGAAGATGCGGTAGAGGCTATATTTAGATCTAAGGGTCGTTTGGTGGTAAGCGGAATCGGGAAGAGCGCTATTGTTGCGCAGAAAATTGTTGCCACGCTAAATAGTACCGGCACTCCATCATTATTTATGCATGCCGCAGATGCTATTCATGGTGATCTGGGGATGGTTCGGGAAGAAGACATAGTAATGATCTTAAGCAAAAGCGGTGAAAGTCCGGAGATTAAAGTTTTAGTTCCCCTCATAAAAAACTTTGGAAACAAGTTAATTGGCATGTGTGGAAATCAACGTTCTTACCTTACTGAAAAGAGTGATTACTTTTTAAATACAACCGTGAGTAAAGAGGCTTGCCCTAATAATCTTGCACCGACAAGCAGTACAACTGCTCAAATGGTAATGGGTGATGCCATTGCCGTCTGCCTTATCGATCAAAGAGGTTTTACAGGAGATGATTTCGCGAAAATTCATCCTGGCGGAAACCTTGGTAAGCGATTGTATTTACGTGTACAGGATCTGTATTCACAAAGTGCAAAACCGCAGGTAGCATTAGAAGCAACTTTAAAAGAAGTGATTGTGGAAATTTCCGAAAAACGCTTAGGTGCAACCGTAGTTCTTGATCACGGGGCTTTGGCAGGATTGATTACGGACGGTGACTTAAGGCGCATGCTCGAAAAGAGTGAAAGCCTTGACAACATTCATGCAAGTGATATTCTATCTCGAAACCCAAAAACCATTGGTCCCGATGAGCTGGCAGTAAACGCTCTTGATAAAATGCGTACTTATGATATAAACCAACTTGTGGTAATTGATTCATCACAAAAATATCTAGGTATTTTACATTTACATGATCTTGTAAGAGAGGGAATAGTTTAGTTAACATTTATAGTCTTTATATAATCTATGAACCAGAATTACTACGTGGCTATTATGGCCGGAGGAATAGGAAGCAGGTTTTGGCCTAAAAGCCGGGTTGATTATCCGAAACAGTTTATTGATATCCTCAACACAGGCAAGTCCCTAATACAATGGACTTACGACAGATTCGCGGCTTTCATTCCGCAAGAAAATATTTTCGTAGTTACATCGGAAGAATATACTCACATAGTAAAAGAGCAGCTACCGCAAATTGCTGATGATAATATTGTATCTGAACCAAGCAGAAAAAACACTGCGCCTTGTATCGCCTACATTTCTTTCAAAATTGAACAACAGAATCCTGAGGCTATTTTAATTGTTGCCCCTGCAGACCATTTAATTCTGGACAATGCGGGCTTTCAATCAATTTGTGAGCATGCTATCAACTTTGTAAATAAAAAAGATGCGCTTGTTACTTTAGGAATAAAGCCTACTTATCCAAACACCGGGTATGGTTACATTCAACACAAAACTGAATCGGTAGAAGATAATGTTTACGGCGTAAAAACCTTTACAGAAAAGCCTAACACTGAACTTGCAAAAACTTTTATTGAAAGCGGCGACTTTCTTTGGAATGCCGGTATTTTTATTTGGAAGCTGAACACGATTCTTACTGCATTTGAAAAGTACCAACCGGAAATGCATGAACTTTTTTCAGCAGAAAAAGATAAGCTTAATACTGATGAAGAGAAAAGTGTAATCGAACAAATTTATCCGTTGTGCACAAGCGTATCTATTGATTATGCAATTATGGAAAAGGCGGATAATGTGTATGTGATACCAAGCAGTTTTGGCTGGAGCGATTTGGGAACATGGGCAAGCGCTTATGATAATCTTGAAAAGGATTATTTAGGAAATGCGGTGGCAGGCGAAAATGTAATTGTGATTGATGCTACAAAATGTATGGTGTCGGCACCACATGATAAACTCCTTGTACTGCAGGGTCTTGATGACTTTATTGTTGTTGATACTACCGATGTGTTACTAATATGCAAGCAGGATAAAGAACAGGAGATAAAAGAATACGTTGCTGAAGTAAAAAGAAATATGGGTGATAAATATTTGTAAGACCCTTCAGAAGCTTTTTGAATATTGCGTTAAATAACTCCTGCTAGTCTTATACCTACGGAAGTTGAGTGTATTTTACATTATTAAATTTTACACTTGTTTCTCACGTTACTTAGACGCTCCTTTTTTTCTCTATGTCTATTGATTATTTGTAGTTCTGTTTTCAGCCAAATTACAGTAAGCGGAACGGTATACGACATAACAAAAAGAACGCCTGTAGAAGCTGTTAGTGTTATAAGTACAGGCGGAACCGGGTCAATAACAAATGCCTCAGGCAGATATACAATTTCTGTAAATGAAAGTGACTCGATCTACTTTTCCTATTTAAATAAACCAACTCCTAAATACCCGGTTTTAAGTATTGCAAATCTTGGTGCATTTGAAATTTCGATAATGATTAAGGTAGCCGAACTGCCATCCATTTTTGTAAAGCCGCGTAGCTATATACTTGATTCATTGAGTAACCGTAAAGATTATGCACGAATTTTCAATTATAAGAAACCAGGTGTTAGCAGCTCTTTAATTGGTACGCCTGGGAGCATCGGGGTTGGATTAAATCTTGCCGAGTTCATCAGCATGTTCAATCAGAAGAAAATACGAAGAACGTTATCATTCCAAAACAGGCTGCTGCAGGAAGAGCAGGATAAGTATATTAACCACAGGTATAGTAAATCTTTGGTAAGACAACTAACCAAGTTACCATCACCTGAACTTGAGGTTTTTATGGAAATATATAAACCAGCGTACGATGTTGTGCTAAGATTAAACGAATTAGAACTGGGAAAGTACATTTTAGATTCTTACAAAAAGTATAAGTCGATCTAATTAAAAGAGATTCTGCTTATTAGACTTTCTAAAACCGAAATTCCGCTCTAAAAAGTATTTCTATCTTCTTCAAGGTTCTCATGGCGATCACCGCCCAGGCTGTAATAATTATTTTCTTCGTCCTCTTCTCCAATACTTTCATTTGCATCATCTAACTCAGTACCTGGCATATCCATTTCATCTCCCGCTTGGTCAAGTAATGAACCGACCCTTTTTATTTCTTCATCTTCTCCCATATCCATATCCTGATCTCTCTCTCCCAGTAGAATCAAATCCTCTTCTGTTACATCTGCCTCTGTTCCAGGCACAATTCCGATATCATCATCTTTCTCTTCTACAGCCTCTTCAAAAGGTGTATTAACGAACTCATCTGAAGGACGTATTGAATTTTCCTTCAACTGTACATCAACATTTCTTCCCTTCGGCGTTATATTTTCAATATCTATATCAACCCGTTCAGTATGATTGTCGGGATTTAAAATATCATCTTTAGCAGGATAATGAGGATAACCCGGGAAATCCTGGTCAATCTTTGCATCATTTGAATCTGGAACTTCCTCCGGGGTTGTTATTGGTTCACTTGGTTGATCATTTTTTTCTTCACCCGTTTTACCAGGATGTGTTTGCTGATTTTTCTCTTCTGACATATTTATCATTTTGCTTCACTAATAAAAAAGATGTGCCGAAGACAAACCTGAGGAAACAAGAATGTAAGTTTAGGTGGCACGTGTTTTTATATATAAATAAAAAATATATTATATGCGAGTAATATCAACGAAAGCACACGGCGTGCTGGATTACATGATGGGAGTTCTGCTGATAGCATCTCCCTGGATATTTGGTTTTGCAACCGGTGGCGCAGAACAATGGGTACCGGTAGCAGTAGGTGCAATGGCACTAGTTTATAGCCTACTTACCAATTACGAAATGGGTGCAGTAAGAACTATTTCAATGTCAACGCACCTTACGTTAGATCTTTTATCAGGTATTTTGCTTGCTGCATCTCCATGGATATTTGGCTTTGCAGACACCGTTTACCTGCCTCACCTTATTTTAGGTATTGCAGAAATTGGCGCTGCTTTAATGACACAAAAAAATCCTTCTGGCGTCGGTAGTATGAACAGGGCAGCTTCAAGGTAATTCATTAGGTTATGGTTTTAGCGGTGAAAAATCTACAACTTTCAAGTAGATTTCTCACCGCTTCTTATTTAACGAAGGTGGCATGTTTTTATTAAAAATCTGAGCAGACAATAACCAAAAATAAAAAAAATGACATTGACATCAATTGGCAGCATTGAAAAGAAAATATTTTCTGTAGCACCGGGTGTGTGGGGAATGAGAGATGTATTTGTGAACTTCTATATGATTCAAAATACTACTGACGACAACTGGGTGCTTGTTGATGCCGGTTTAAAATGGTCTTCGGGTAAAATAAAGCGAATGGCTAATTTTCTGTTTGGAGAAAATGCGAAGCCATCTGCCATTATTCTTACTCATGGGCATTTTGATCATGTTGGGTCATTACAAAAACTAGCTGAAGAATGGGATGTTCCTGTTTTTGCCCATTATATGGAAATACCTTACTTAACAGGAAGAGCATCTTACCAACCGACAGACTCAAGTGTTGGTGGAGGAATGATGGCATACATGGCTTGGCTATATCCAAGCTCACCAATAAATATTTGGAACAGGGTTAATGTTTTGCCTGGTGATGGTTCAATACCCGGCTTAGATGATTGGAAATATATTCATACACCTGGTCATGCGCCTGGTCATATAAGTTTGTTCAGAGAAACAGATAAGGCATTGATTGCCGGTGATGCATTTGTAACCACCTGCCAGGAGTCTGCATTGGATGTGGCACGACAAACTAAAAAAATCTCGGGGCCTCCAAAATATTTTACTTACGATTGGAACGCTGCTGAAAAATCTGTTCAGGACTTGGCTGCGTTACAACCAAAAGTTGCAGCAACAGGTCATGGTAAGCCAATGCGTGGTGCCGAATTGAGAGATTCTTTACTTAACTTATCACAACATTTCGAAGAAGTTGCAGTTCCATCTAGAGGACGCTATCTTGATGATCCTGCTGTAGCAGATGCAAATGGTTTCATTTATATTCCAGAGTCTGACACAAATAATAGCCGTCTTGCATGGAAAGCGGGGGCTGTTTCTGCTTTAGCTGTGTTAACTCTTGTTCTTTTAAATCAAAAAAGGAAGCGTAAGAAAAAATACGAGAATGGAAATTTATTAGATTTTGAATATAACTTTTAGGTTTCGGTTATCAGGTATAGAAAGCCTTGTCAAGAAGTTTTGACAAGGCTTTTGTTTTTAGCCGAGTAAACCTGCTGCTTTACTAATCTCCATCATTCTATCTAATGGTTTTTTAGCAGCAAGCCTTAATTCTTCATCCATAAATAGTTCAGGCGTTTCATATTCCATACACAGGTATACTTTTTCAAGCGTGTTTAATTTCATGTAAGGACAATCGTTACATGCGCATGAATTATTTGGAGGAGCAGGAATGAAGGTTTTGTGAGGCGAGTTCTTTTGCATTTGATGAAGAATGCCTGTTTCTGTTGCTACAATGAATTCTTTTGCATCGTCGACTGCTGAATATTTGAGCAACTGCGTAGTACTCCCGATAAAATCAGCCACTCGTAAAACCGCTTCTTCACACTCAGGATGGGCAATTACTTTAGCATGAGGATGCCTCACTTTAAGTTTAGTGATTTTTTCAAGACTGAAAATTTCATGAACCATACAGGCACCATTCCATAAAAGCATGTCTCTTCCACTTTTCTTTGCCAACCAGCCACCTAAGTTTTTATCTGGAGCAAAAATAATTTTTTGATCGGCCGGAAGGCTTTCTAAAATCTTTTCAGCATTGCTGCTGGTACAAATAATATCACTAAGCGCTTTAATGTCAGCAGTGCAATTTATATAGCTTATGACTAGGTGGTCAGGGTGCTTCTCTTTAAACGCCTTAAAGAGGTCGGCAGGGGCACTGTCGGCTAACGAACAGCCTGCCTTGAGGTCGGGCAAAACAACCTTTCGTGTTGGATTTAAAATTTTTGCTGTTTCAGCCATGAAGTGAACCCCCGCAAACACAATCATATCTGCATCAGTGCTTTGTGCTTTTTGGGCAAGCCCAAGACTATCACCAATAAAATCCGCAACATCCTGAATATCTGGCTCTTGGTAAAAGTGCGCCAACACAATTGCATTCTTTTCTTTCTTCAATCTTTCAATTTCAGCGAAAAGATCCATGTTCACATTTATATCAACGTCGAGGAAACCTTTTTCTTCAACTTTATTTCTTGCATTTGCTATGTTCATAACTCTTGTATTATATAATAGTATATCTCTTTATTTATAAAAACACTACTACTATTACGGCTGTTAATAACGGGATAACTTTACCCATATATTATTTGCAAATTTAGTTTAGTGTAGTTTATCAACGGCTTATCACACAATATTAACAGGCACTTTTATAATAAAATTGGGCATTTTATAGGGTTTCGCACATTTGGTGATTAACTCAAGAGTGCAAAACAACATCCTGTTTACGGCTTATAAAACTGTGTTCATTCACCCCAAATTATGTTCATTCTTGCGCCGTAAAATGAGCTCAATTCAATCCAAACAAACTTTATCCCTAAATATCCACTTAATCTACATGTCGTTAACTATCCTTTTCACCATTTAAAGCACTTTGTGAACACGCCTTTGTTGAAATTGAAATTTGGTTTTTCAGATAATTCGTTAGAGATTTTCTATAAAAACATAACTCACCAGATTTACACATATTATTTTTCATCAAAGGTTAGGCCTCATCTGCATTTCAGGGGTTATTCACAATTTGGATAAACCATATATTCACCTATTTTTGCCGTCCACTTTAAAAAGCAAAATAATAATGTCGGTTATTCAAAAGATCAGGGATAAGTATGCAGCGCTTGTAATTTCGCTCATAGCCCTAAGTTTAATTGCGTTCATCTTAATGGACGCATTTGTCGGTCGTGGTTCTGGTGCAGGTAGTACCGGTACAACTATCGGTAAGGTAAATGGTCACAAGATTCAAAGAGAAGAATTTGAGAAAAAGATTTCCATGCAGCAAGCAATGTATGGAGAACAGGCGCCACCACGGGAACAACTTATATCGAATGTATGGGATATGAGCATCGAGGAAATTGTAATGCAGGAGGAATATGATAAACTGGGATTACAATTTGGTTCAAAAGAATTAAGTGACGTTTTATTCGGTGCAAATCCGCCGCAATGGCTTAAAGGTGAATTTACAGATCCGCAAACGGGCGTGTATAACGCGAATGCTGCAAGACAATACTTTGCGCAGATAAAAAAGAAAAAGAATGATCCTAATACAGAAATGTTCAACGAGGCATATATAAAGCCTACGATCAGCCAGGGACTTCGTACTAAATATGCTGCGCTTCTTGCCCAAAGTACTTATGTACCAAAGTGGATGGCTGAAAAAACGCTTGCTGATCAAAGTGCGATGGCAAGTTTTACTTATGTAAGTGTTCCATATACATCAATCTCCGATTCTGCAGTTAAAGTAACAGATGATGATGTAAGAGCTTACATGAATAAGCATAAAAAGGAATTTGAGCAGGAAGAAGAAACGAGAAGTATTTCTTACGTTACTTTCGATGCCTTCCCCAATCGCCAGGATACCTTAAATGCATACAACCAGGTAATGACGTTGAAAAACGAATTTGCCAGCGCTCCGGATGTAAAAGGTTATTTGGCAAGGGTTTCTTCAGAAATTCCATACCTCGATGCTTATACGCCGGGTTCTAAAATACAAGTTCCTTTTGCTGACAGCATAAAAAAATTAGCAGACGGACAAATATTTGGCCCATATGTAGACGGTCCGAATTATTCATTAGCAAGAATGGTCGGCAGACGTTCTTTACCTGATAGCGTTAAGGTTAGACATATCTTACTAAAAACAGGCGAACGTGGACAAGTTTCTCTACCTGATAGTATTGCAAAAAGGAGAATTGATAGTATTGAAGCTGCAATAAGAGGTGGAGCAGACTTTAGAATGATGGTACAACAGTACAGCGACGACGCAGGTAGTAAAAATACCGGTGGTGAATATGAGTTCTCTTCTATACAGTTCAGTAACCTTACAAGAGAATTTGCTGAAGTTGCGTTTTATGGAGCAACGGGCGACAAAAAAGTTGTCAAGGTCGATAATCCTGCTGGATATAGCGGGTACCATTATATAGAGGTAATGAACCAAAGAAATCCAGAGACTGCATATAAAATTGCCTACCTGGCTAAACCAATTTCAGCAAGCCAGGAAACAATTAATAGTGCAAGCAGTGCCGCTTCGCAGTTTGCAGGCAACAGCAGAAACAAAAAAGCTTTTGATGAAAATGTTACAAAAGCAGGTAAGCAAACTCTTGCTGCAACTGATCTAAAACAAAGTGATTATACATTAGCCGGTTTGGGTGACAGTCGTCAATTAGTTCGATGGGTGTATGAGAATGAAGCAGGAGATGTAAGTGAGCCATTTGAAGTGAATGATCGTTATGTAGTCGCTGTCATCAACAGCGTTGATAAGAAAGGACAGATGAGCGTGGCAAAAGCAAGAATTTTAGCTGAACCATTTATTCGTAACGAAAAGAAAGCTCAAATGATCATCAGCACTAAATTTAAAGCTGGTGGTTCTTTAGATGCTATCGCACAAGCAGCAGGTGTTGGTATTATGCGGGCTGATAGTGTTTCTTTTGCTCAGCCATTTATTCCAAATATTGGTAACGAACCAAAAATTGCCGGGGCCGCTTTCAATAAAGCTCTACAAGGAAAGGTAAGCGAACCAATTGCAGGAAATACAGGTGTTTTTGTGATCAGAGGTGAAAACATATCTGCAGTACCTAGCATGGGCAACGCGGAAGACCAACGCAGACAAATGGAAATGCAGCAAAAGCAAATGGGTGGATTTCGTGCAATGCAGGCCTTGAGAAAAGCTGCAGATGTTGATGATAACAGGTTTGAATTTTATTAATAGAACCTAAGCGCATAAACAAAACAGCCACGTACATCACGTGGCTGTTTTGTTTTAATGAAGTGGTAATCTTGACCTTCAGGTTTGATAACACCTATACAAGATCAGGATGTGTTGTAACTTTGATTATTGAAAAGAATAGAAAATGGACGTAATCGTAAATAAAGTAGCAGAAAGTTTATTAACCACAATTGATCTGGAAGAATATTATCCAAAGGGAGATATTGCTGTGTTTGATATGAAGGATTATTTATTCATGGGTTTGATACTAAAAGAGAAAGATTTCAGGGCGAGTTTGCAGGGCCTTGATTGGGAGCAATATCGTGATAAAAATATAGCCATCACATGTACTGCTGATGCTATCATTCCGATGTGGGCATATATGCTTGCTGCAAGCAACCTGCAACCTGTTGCAAAGGAAGTAGTGTTTGGCAATGAGGAGACATTGATCAATACAATTATTTTCAAAAATCTCTCATCAATAAAGTCTGAAGATTATACTGATAAAAGAGTCGTGGTAAAGGGATGCGGCGATGTAAAAATACCCGAAGCGGCATATGTTGAAATCACTCACAAGCTTCGCCCTTATGTAAAGAGTATTATGTATGGAGAGCCATGCAGTACAGTCCCGATTTATAAGAAAAAATAGAAGT
Organism: Segetibacter sp.; assembly: GCA_036387965.1. GTDB lineage: Bacteria > Bacteroidota > Bacteroidia > Chitinophagales > Chitinophagaceae > Segetibacter. The sequence continues at coordinate 11,683 of DASVST010000261.1, forward strand.
GGATATTGAGCAACTTCGTGATTACTGTTTATCAAAACCTGGTGCTGAAGAATCTTTTCCTTTCGATAACGATACCCTTGTTTTTAAAGTGAGTGGTAAAATATTTCTGTTTGCATCTCTCGATGCTTCTCCATTGCAGTTTAATGTAAAGTGTGATCCTGAAAAGGCAATTGAGTTAAGAGAAAACTATTCCTGCATTTTACCAGGTTACCACATGAACAAGAAACATTGGAATACGATTATAGTTGATGGAACATTGAGCAGGGAGCAACTTCAGGAATTTATTAATGACTCATTGGAGTTAGTAGCGGGTAAGAAAAGTATAGCTTCTAATCAGCCAAAGTTGTAAGAAGAGAATAGACTGCAGTATCCAAAAATTTTCCATCGAAGAAATAATCTTCTTTAAAGTATCCCTCTCGTTTAAAATTATTTCTCTCTAATATTTTTATGGAGGAGATATTATGAGGATTGACCTTGGCTTCTACCGAATGAAGTTTCATGTTCTTAAATCCATATTTTAAAACCTCAGTCATTGCGTCCTGCATTATTCCTTTACCAGAATGATCCGGGTGTAGTGCATAACCAATTTCGGCTCTATAATGTTCTTTGGCAATGTTCCAGAAGCAAATCGTTCCGATAAGTGTGGGTTGACCTTTTAGGGTTATTGCCCAGGTAATACATTCGTTATTTTGTTGCAGAGATGTAATCTTATCAAGAAACTGTACTGCTTCTTCGACCGATTGAGCAGGTTGCTTGTCAAAATATTTCATCACTCTTTCATCTGAACGAAGAAAGAAGATTTCGTTTCGATCTGCTGGTCTTATTTGTCGCGAAACGAGTCTTTCAGTTATAAGTTCAGGAAACGGGTCAAAGTTTAAGTTGAGCATATTTAAAGTTAATATGCTTTAGCAGAAGAAGCAATAACGCACCTGTAAACATAGCAATAGACGCTACTTCTTTTGACTCAGCGAAAACCAGTTACCTGAATCATCAACAAATAGAGCTTCATAGCCGTAAAATTCTTTCTTAGGTGGTTTGGTGAAGACAACTCCCTTTCCCACCAATTCTTCATACGTCGCATTAAGGTCATTGCATTCAAAAACACCAAAACCAAAGGTTCCTTTTTTCACCAGCTCTCTCATTTGTTGCGCTGCACCATCTTTAAACATCATCCCATCTTCTATCGCCATCAAAGAAATTTCCAGCTCCGGTTGTTCAGGAGGGCAAACTGTGAGCCAGCGCATGCCAGGGCCCATAGGCGCATCGGTATGAACTTTAAACCCAAGCTTATTTACGTAAAAGTCAAAAGCAGAATCCTGATTTAATACAAAGATGCTGACGTGATTTAATCTTGTAATCATTACTTATCTTTTGTTTGAGCAACAAAAATGAACAATGATCTATGAAGGTAGTTCTTGAAAATTGCTATTTTTTATCCAGCCTTTTTGTTCTGCAAAACAGTGAGGAATAAATCGAAGCGGAGCTTCTTTAATTAACGCCTGACGTGTTTTAAAATTTTGCTGGTAAACCGAAGGAGAGATTTTTGTGTACTGCTTAAATAATGTGGCAAAAGAACCTGGACTCTCAAAGCCCACACCAACGCAGACATCAGAAATTGAATAATCTTTCTGCAGAAGCAATTTGGCCTTTTCTACCCGCACCCATATTAAATACTGATGAGGAGTTTTTCCATAGATAGCTTTGAACAATCGTATAAAGTGATACTTTGAAAAATAAGCTTCGTCAGCAATGTTGTTCAGGTCAATGCTATCGCCGAAGTTATTATCTATAAAAAGCTTAGCCTGAACAATTCGGTTGTAAATATATATTTTGGGATAGGTCTTCATTGTTCTACTTATCAGAACCAACCTCTTCTCTTAAAAATAAAAAGCATTATTAAAGGAACAATAAGCATTACACCCACAGTTGCATAAAAGCCCCAAACCTGGTGTGCATAAGGTATTACATCAAAGTTCATCCCGAAGATGCCACCTATTACGGTTGCCGGTGCTAACAGGCAGGTTACGATTGCAATAACCTTCATTACTTCATTTAGTCTCAGGTTAACGTTGCTTATGTAAAGGTCCTGCAACGTGTTCATAACATCACGATAGTTTTCGGCAAGATCATTTGCCTGTATAATATGATCGTACACATCTTTAAAATATTTATCGCTACGATCTTGAACTAAACTGTTTTCGCTTTTTATAAAACCATTTACTAACTCACGAACAGGGGATACATTTCGCTTGAGAACTATTAGCTCCTTTCTGAGGCTGTTTATTTTTGCAAGTGTACGTTTATTACTTACCCTGATAATTTCTTCTTCAAGCTCTTCTATTTTATCACTTAGTTTTTCCATTACCAAAAAGTAATGATCTACAATCGTATCAAGCAAACTATAGCATAGGTAATCGGCTTTTTGATGCCGTATTTTTGTGGTTTGAATTTTTAATTTTTCACGTATCCCATCGAACACATCACGACTTGCATCTTCCTGGAAAGTGATAACAAAATTGCGACCCAACACAATACTAATCTGCTCCTGTTCTACTGAGCAATGTCTGTCATTAAAGTATAGCATGTTTAAAAGACAATACAGCACACCTTCAATGTCATCCATTTTAGGTCTTTGATCTATACTTAAAATGTCTTCAACAAGAAGTGCATGTATTTTAAAATGCTCAGCTATTAGTTCAACATCTCTTTTTCTTAATCCATCAATATTGATCCATGTTACATTACCGGTCTTTTTAAAAGCTAAACATTCTTCTATATTTTTTAATTCAAAATGATTTAGTTCATTCTCATTATAATCGTAAACTGAGATCACGATCTCTTTTGCTTCTTCTCTAACAGGTTGTATTGTTGGGTTTACATGAAATATTTGCTTTGTACGATGAGTATGAAAAACCGGAAATAGAATCTGCTGAAGATATTTATCGGGGCGCATAGAAATAAAGTTAATCGTTATGCAAGAAAAGGCTTCTCTTCTTTAAAAGAATTGAATTTGTTTTTTAATTTGTAAAAAAATTATTGTTATGCAAATCATTCCACTGCTACTAAAAGAAATGGACCAGGAATCTGCCATTACACGCAAGATGCTTCAACTTGTTCCGGCTGATAAGTTCGATTGGATGCCACACGAAAAAAGTATGAATATGAGATCACTAACTGTTCATATTGCGGAGCTGCCATCGTGGGTACAAATGGCACTAACAAGTAGTGAGTTAGATTTTGCAAAGATGGATTACACGCCAACGCCTGCTAATAGCGCTGAGGACTTAGTTGCTATTTTTGAAAAATCACTTACATCAGGCAAAGAGGCTTTAAGTGTTGCTAATGAAGAAGACTTATTACCAGGGTGGACGTTAAGAAATGGTGAACAAGTATATAGCGTGTGGACGAAATATGAAGTCATCCGGCATTCGTTCGCACAGACAATTCATCACCGTGCACAGCTTGGTGTTTATTTACGCCTGCTTAATATACCAATTCCCGGAAGCTATGGACCAAGTGCTGATGAGGCGATGTAGTGATTTTGGGTCGTCGGTAAGAACAAACAATTATATCTCGGCTGCAAGCTTATGCAAAATGGGAAAAGTTTGCATCATCAAAGAAAAGTAACGGAGATATTACTTATGGTCTCCTATTATTCACTTCTAAAACATCAAAATGAAAACAGGAATTTCCCTTCTGCTTTTAGCAATAGTAATGTTGATACATTGTTTTGGAGCGAAAAGTCAGACCACCCCCAAAGCTAAACCACCTGCATGGGCAGGCATATCCCTTGGTTCCACAAAAGAAGGTATATCAAAGGAACTGATGGCTGAATACAAAAGCATTGTGTCAAAATATGTCACTAAGGGTATAGAATGGTGGAAGATCTTTGAGAAAAACATTTCGATGGAAGACAAAAGCCGACTTGAACAAATATTTAAACAAATGAGCACAGAGCAACAATCTCAACAACAGGTTGCTTTTGTTAAGTCTCCCGAACCCCTAAAAAAAGTGGTACCATCAGACAAAGAGTTTAACTCTTGGAAAACCCCAAACCATTATGGGGTATGGATTGATGGGAAAAAAGTTAATAACACTGTTTTAGAAAAATATCAAAGAACTGACTTTAACCAAGTAGCTGTTAGTAAACTATATGGTGTTGCAAAAAAGAACAAAAAGTACTCTTATCAAGTTAATTTGATGACGATGAATTATTATCGTGAATATTATGAACTATCAATAGCGAAAGGTGGAATCAGAATGGTTTTTAGAGCATAGGAATTAGTTTAACCCTGCAGCCACCACTGCACTTGCAATATTGCGGAAGGAGCGCAGCTCAAGAGTAGTTTTAGATTTTACAATAGTGAGGATACTTCAACTGCCCTAATCTAAACACTGTAACAGCTGATGGAGTAGTCCACCTTAATTTAGATAAAGAGAAAAGAGTAGGGTTTATAGCTTCTCATACAATGCTCTAAGCTTTTCTCTTGTCATTACCTGTTCCCAATTTTTTCCTAATGCATTTTCCCATAAAGGCTTCATACCAATACTTACATCAATCATCTTATTAAATTCTTCATCAGATAGGCCACTGCAAATTCCTTGTGGTATCTCAACATTATTCTTCTCAACCATTCTTTTAAATTCTGCCACACCTTCGGGATAATACTCTTCAATATGATTCATTACAATGCAGTTACCTACGCCATGTTTTGTCCCTAATAAATAACTCAGTCCATAACTAACCGCATGCGCTACGCCTACCTGGCTATATGCTATGCTCATGCCGCCGGCATAGCTTGCCATCATAAGTTGGTCATCAGATTCATCATCCCACGAATCTTTTTCTATGAAAACTTTTCGGCAAAGTTCCAAAGCCTTTTCACCATAGCTTTTACTGAACTCATTTATATATGTGCCTTGCAGGCTTTCAATGCAATGGATGTAACAATCCATACCTGTATAAAATCGCTGGTTTATGGGGGCATTAGCTGTTAACGTAGGATCTAAAACGATCTGATCGAAAGGTGTAAAATCGCTGTTCATACCAAGCTTTCGTGTTGGACCTGTAAGAACTGTTGTCCTCGAAACCTCAGCCCCGGTTCCGCTTAAGGTTGGTATGCCTGCTTTATAAACACCGGGCTGCTTCACAAGATCCCATCCCTGGTAATCTGCAGAGGAGCCATGATTAGTCATCATTAAAGAAACAGCTTTAGCAAGATCCATTGTTGAGCCGCCGCCAATTCCGATTATGCCGCTTACTGTTCCGAACTCTTCTTTTAGTTCTTGAGCAAGTTTATCAACCTGTGTTGTCTTTGGTTCGTAGGTAACATCAGCAAATATTATTTTATCTTTTCCGCGAAGCGGGATTCTTTCTTTAAGCGGTTTGCCTTCACCCGCAGATGCACCATTTTCAAAAAAATGATCTACAAGAAAAATCATTGGAGCTTCCCCTTTACGCTGCGGTTGCAAAATCTCGTCTAACTGATCAAAGCTTCCCCTGCCATACACTACATAATCAACCATTTTGAAATTTCGAAACTTCATATCTCTGAATTATGATTGCGAAGGTCATTAATTCGAAATAAATATATGCAGGAAATATTAGAGTAGCGGCAAGTGTGACAGAACATTTATGTATGAAGTCTTTTAAAATGAAAGTTCTAATTGGGAAAATACTTCTTAGCAATTATATATGACTAAAAGTAAAGTATATTTTGCTTTTTGGAAAGTTTTGTTATCTTTGATAAAATTAAAAAACTAAACAATGGACAAAACAAATCAAAACTCAT
>DASVST010000262.1:0-15989 GCA_036387965.1 Segetibacter sp.
TTCCACCTTTACCTAATCCATGAAGCTTACTACGTATATGGAACAAGTAGTGAAATAGGAATTTATTATTAATATTTTCATTTAACTTTTCTGTATAGGCTATTGCTTGATTGGTTGCAACTGGGATTTTATTTATCCCAAGTTTTCCAATACTTCCATACATAGCTATTAAAATGCTTTCAGGAGCCACTATTTTGGCAGAACTATTTTCCAGACCTAATTTTGTTATTTTCTTTTGGGAAGTGTAAATATTCCCATCATTCATGTCTCCTATTATTAGCCAAGGAATTTCACCATTATAATAAGCAGGATTTGTTGATAATGGAGTGCCCCCAGAACCCCATTTTGCTATCTGGGCAAGTTTTTCCCATTTCCAATTTTTGGGCAAAGTAGCTAGCACTTTATCTTTGTATTAATTTATCCATGATGCCCGGCATAGCAGGAGAACCTTCATCTTTTAATAATCCAGAATCTGCTCTACTAAATAAGGACTGCATTATTAAGTGCCGTTCACTTTCATCAATATCTTGTTCTTTTTGTAGAGCCAAATAAACGTAAGTTAATTGCTCTCTTTCTTCTGCATCTCTCATTAAATGAAATGAACTATATGTTAGTTTGGAAAATGCTTTTATACCAAATGCAAGAAAAGAGACAGTAGTAATTAATAATATTGACCACTTTATTGCTGTACCAGTATGTTCAAAAATCTTTAATATGCTGTCATCAGAAAAACTATTTAATATAAATAGAAGAATAAAAACAGTTGAGCTAATAGATAAGATTAATCCAGCTAACCATAAACGTCCTTCTTTCTTCAGTCTTCTTGCTCTTATATGCCAGTATTTTGCAGGTGCCTCTAATTTAAGTTTCTCTCTATACAATTTTTCTAAATCACTAACTTTTGTTTGAGTATCTGAAAAGAATTTTTCAAAGTTTCCTGATGTTTCTCCAAACCAATTTTCATAAGTACTTTCTTTCTCATTTTTTAGGAGATCTATTTTAGTGGAATACTGTTCATATTTCTTTTTTGCTTCTGAGAGATATGTTACTTGTTGGATTTCAGATTCCTCTAGTAGCTTATGAAAATCTGAGCGAATTCTATTGAGTGACTTTTTTTCACTATCCTTTCTTTCTGCAATTGCAGAAAAGTCTTTTGATACAAACTCATAAGCCAAGATATAACCAGACAGGTAATCTTTATTAGTAGCATTCCCAGTATTGCCGGTTAGATATTCATAAGCACCTAAATACAATTCTGAATGCTCCTTGGCTACCTTTAATAAAAATTCTGTTTCCGGATAATTGAATAGAAAGACACTTGGACGGGTTTTATTTAATGACCTTACTATTTGCTCCCATTTATAATCACTATTGTAATCATCTTTAGTAAGCTCTTCAATATCATGTATTGCTTCTTCAAAATGCTCCTTAACCTCTTTGAGTTCAACAGGAAGTTCTTCTATACTACTAAATCCTTCAACTTGCTTTGTTAAGAATTCAAATAAGGAAATAATTCCCGTAAATGTTTGCTCAAAGTCTATATGTTCAAATATTAGTTCAGCTTCTAAAGAATTATACCATTCAACTTTTTTTGATTCCGCAATTGTAAGTTTGAACTCTTTTGTTGTCATACTAAAATGTTTATGCTACCAGTACATCATTTAGTTCATTAATGATTCCATCAGTATTTTCTCCAAACAGTTGCCACATTTTACCTAATCCACCATTTGCATTAAAGGGATTTAATTCAAAATCATCTCTTTCAATGTGAAAACTATTTGCTACAAATTCCTTTATCATTCTCAACCAGTGCATCTGTTCTTCATTGAACTTTAATGTTCCAGCCTGCTTTTTAAATACCCATTCCTGAAAGTTCTTATCTACTGTTTTATCATAGGGAGTTAAGTTATTATCAATGCCAGATATATTTCTAATTAAAGAAACCAATGCAATCAATTCATTCTTTGGCTGACCATTTACCTTTTCAAGTTGCTCATAAGCTCTCCATACATGCAATGGAGCAAGTAAGGGCTTATCTAATGTAATCTTCTCCAACACCTCTTTAATCATGCTATAAGTAAGCCCTCTTCTTCTGTAGGGTTGATTATAAAATATCTGCAAAGCAGTTATTTCATCTTTATGTTCCTCAATCCATGCAGTAAAATCTTTTATTATTTCTGCCCCTTTTGTGGCACTGTCTTTATTCCATGCTGCACTTATCAATTCATCAGGATTTATATTGTCAATGATCTGTGAATGTGATTTGCGAACATTTTCTATAAACTCATTCATCTCACCTGTAAAAACAGTAGCAGCATTATCCTGTAACTTATTTACTGATTCCTTATACTTTAAATCAACTTCTGCAGGTGATGCATCAGGATTTTGTTTTTGTACTGTGTTTTTTAAATCCTCTAATATATCAGGATTGAAAGCATTTAGTAAATCTGTTACCACATGCTTCATAGACTTGCCTCCACTTTTTTCTAAAAACTGATTCTTTTCTTTATCAGTAATTTGCTTCTCCAATCTTGTTAATCTACTTGCTAAAGAAGTAAACAACTCTTCATCTCTTGCTCCTACAGCAATTGCACCTAATAAATCTTTTAATGGAACTCCAGGTTTCTTTTCTAAAGGTCTGCTATCAGTCTTTAAGCTCTTTGTAACACCAATTGCATCTACTATAACAAAGTGGTCTTTTGTAAAGTGTGCAGATGGAGTAACCTTTTTTAAATCATCTAATAAGATTGTTCTTGTACCTCTCCCTTTCATCTGCTCAAAGTAGTTTCTGCTTTTTACATCTCTCATAAAAAGCAAACACTCTAATGGTTTTACATCTGTACCTGTAGCAATCATATCAACTGTTACTGCAATCCTTGGATTATAATTATTTCGGAATTGTGATAAGATTGATTTTGGGTCTTCTTCAGCTTTGTAAGTTATCTTTTTACAAAATCTGTTTTCTTCTGCAAACTCTTCTCTTACTATTTGTATTATATCATCAGCGTGGCTATCTGTCTTTGCAAATATCAAGGTTTTAGGAATTTCAAATTCTCCATTCTCATTAAACCTGTCAGGAAACATCTCAGGTAAATGATCTTTAAATGTTTTTATTATTAGTCTTATTTGGTTAGGATTAACTATATCATCATCCAATCTCTTAGCAGTATATGTTACATCTTCATCTAATTGCTCCCACCTTTTTTTTCTGCTCAATTTTTCTCTATGGTCTACATATTCACCTTTCCATATTACACCCCCTTTCTTAGTAATGGAAGTTTCAATCTCAAAAACATTGTAACCAACATTTACCCCATCAGTTACAGCTTGTTCATGTGTGTATTCACTCACAATATTTTGATTGAAAAAACCAAATGTTCTATTATCAGGTGTTGCAGTCAACCCTATTAAAAAGCTGTCAAAATATTCTAGTACCTGTTTCCATAAGTTGTAAATGCTTCTATGGCATTCATCAATCACTACAAAATCAAAGAACTCTATAGGCAATCTTGGATTATATCCTACAGGAACTGGTTGTCTCTTTTCCCACTTAATTTCTCCGGGGTTTGTTTCCTCTGCTGATTCATCTAATTCTTCTCCCTTTAGAATGGAATATAATCTTTGGATAGTACTAATGCAGACCTGACTATCAGTAGCTACATAACTACTCTTTAATCTTTGTACATTATATAGTTCAGTAAACTTTCTATTATCATCATTAGGCAAATACGCCATAAACTCCTGTTCAGCCTGTTCACCTAAATTTTTGGTGTCTACTAAAAACAATACTCTTTTTGCTTTTGCAAACTTTAAAAGTCTGTAGATAGCGGTAATAGCAGTAAAAGTTTTACCAGAGCCTGTAGCCATTTGTATTAATGCTCTTGGTCTATTTTTTTTGAAGGAATTATCAAGCTTATTAATAGCTATAATCTGGCAATCACGTAAACCTTCTTGTGGTAAAGTAGGTATATCTAACAATCTATTTCTTAAAGGCTTTTCCTGCTTTAACCAATCTTTGAATGTTTCGGGTTTATGAAAAGTAAATACTTCTCTTGCACGAGGTTTAGTATCTCTGTAATCAGTGAAGTGAGTTATTTGACCTGTACTCTCATAAAGGAAAATAAGAGGGTCATTGTTTAAGTATTTTAATTTACTTGCTGCATATTCCTCCGTTTGGCTTTCATGAAAAGTTAACCTATGTCCTTCTTCTTCTCTTTTGGCTTCAATAATTCCGACAGGTTTTTTCTGTACAAATAAAACATAGTCAGCGGGACCAACATTAGTTTGATATTCTCTAACGGCAACACCTATAGAAGCATTTAAATTAATTTGAGATTTGCTTTGAATACTCCATCCACAGGCAACAAGTTGCCTATCAATGTTGTCTCTTGCAAGCTGTTCTGGGGTTTGGTTTGGCAATTAGGGTAGTTAGTAGGTCTGAAAATAGTAAAAACATTGCTACTATGCAGTACTTTGTTAAGTAATGTTGAACATTAAGTAAAACTCTTCAAGGATAACTTCGTTTTTATTTTGATCAAGATATTGCATATTATTTTAGCTATTAAAAAACTAGTAAAAAGATGTTTAATTTCTAGAATAACAGTTTTTCTTTAAGTTTATATAATGAGCCTAAAACTATTTCTTGATAAACTTTCCAGTCAAGTGTATGCAGAAACATCTGTAATAAAAGCCTCCTTTGAAAATTCGACTAATAAGGGGAGTGGTTTTGAAATAGTTATTCGCAATTTGCTTTTAAACTATTCTCAAGGCACTAATCTTATCACTCATGGGGAAATAATAGATTCTTTCGGAAACAAATCTGGGCAGGTTGATGTAGCTATTGCGCAAAATTCCCACCCAAGAGGGTATAATGATGGTAGACCTAATATTGTTTTGTACGATTTAGTAACTGCAATAGGGGAAGTAAAAATGTCATTGAATACTGCTCATTTAGATAGTACTATCAAAAATTCAAATGACGTTTCAACATTTAAACGTCATGGAGATAACAACAACATTTTGTCCAATATTTATTATGGAGATGACCAAAAACCTCCCCCCTACTATTTAATTGCATATTCTTCCAATATCGCATATAAAACTCTTGCTGATAACATTGAAAATTCCAAAATCACTTTGGCAATATGCTTAAAACATGAAACATCTGAAAAAGGGGTGATTGTTTTAGGTAAAACACACAGTAGTTCCGATATAATTACTCTTTGTAATAATCTTGGAAAAAAACTAGAAGATAATTTATGGGAGGTTGATAATCCGGTGCTTGCCTTAATTTGGGCCTTGTACGAATTTAATGTTCCTATGCAAAATTTAACCCCAATGATTCCATGTTATTTTTAGATTTCAGAACTGGCAATATTAAAACAAGGATTGTATTTGAATTGGTATAATAAAAAAGGGTGTAAGCCCATTTGCTTACAACCCTAAACCCCAAATAAAATATTTAACACCACTACATCTTCAGTTCAAATACCAGTTTGTTGTTTTATTATCTAAAGCATCTTTTATATCATATACCAAATCAAATGCGTTCACTGATTTATCAAAAAAGTTATCTATATAGCTGCTTTTATTAGATCCCGTAAATAAATTATACAAGTTCCATAGATTTATGCTTCCTGCTTCATCTCTACAAAAGCTATCATCTCTGTAGTAATCTCTACAAACTGCTGATAGTTGGTTTTCACCAAACATCAATGGCTTAATTTTACCTTGATTTTCTTTTGGGAGATATTGGTACATTTTACATCTTCCCATAAGTGTTGCAAACTGATGTTCTGATAATGCATAGCCAGGAAGTTTGCTCATAGAATTTAAGTGTAAAGAGTAGTTATATGTTTCAAACAATGTTCTTATACAAGCCTTCAAATGACCGATAGAACTAACCTTAACCTCATTCAAGTAGCCATCTGAATAAACACACATATTTGTGCATACTTTATTTTGGAACCCAATAAACAGTTTAAAATGTTCATTACTGCCTTTTCTAGTGTTTATATTATCCAAGTTGTATGATTTTACTCCACCTAAGGTTAAGTTCAACCTGTTTCCATTAATATCATCATATATAGTAGGCACTTCTACCACGAAAGCCATTCTTTCATAATAGATAGTTTTCTCATGTTCTGAAAGTTCTATTGCAGGCTTGTTTCTTGCCTCTGGAATTCTGCCTTTAATAGGGTGGGACATTCTGATTGTCGGTGATAGTATTGTTTCCATGCTAAATATATCTTTAGCAACATCAACTGTAGTTTCAATGAAATCAGCATGTGAAATAAGTGGTTCATTGTCTTTAATATATACTGGAATGATGTGTTGTTCACATATGTCTTCAAAAGAAATATCCATGGTGTTCGCCTCTATAAATGGCTTACTTGTAGAAGTCTCTTTTGGTGTTCTAAAGCTTCGTTGCTGAGTATGATGTTCTATTATTCTGGTCATCCTTTGTTGTGGAGGATTAACTGTGATTAGTTCCATTGCTGCTATTTTTATATTGATGAATAATATTGTTTGTTACAGTATTTGTAGTGCCTTCTAATTGTTGCTTCCTTTGAGTAAATAAAGCTGCATGCTGTTGTTGGATCTGTGGAAGTTGTGCCTTATAAAGGAGTTGCAATTCCAGCACACTGTCACATTTTGATACTTTTTGTTCTATATTTTGCACCTGTGAGGCTATTTCTTTTGAAGACATAGCTAAGTCCTTACCTTCATTACACCAGTTTAAGATCTGCTTGCCTGTTTCCGTAGTTATAACAAACTCTGGTTTATCAGTAAACAACTGTGTTCTATCTTTTGATGCTTTAGCCATGTGTTTATCATTTGTGATTTCAAGAGCAACTGTCATTTCATATTCATAGCCATCTCTTATCTCATCTTCTAAACCAGCTTTTTCTACTCGAGTCCTGTTACCTTCAGTTATCATATTGTATCCCTGCTTCTTTCTATTTGTAGTTATAACATGACACTTAGATTGCAAGATGGTATTCAGCCACCTTTGATACAGTGGAGTTGCTTTAGCCCAATCTTGGTAACGTCCACCTAAAGCATTTTGATACTCTAGTAAACCACCTTGACCCTTCCATACATGAGTAATAGAATCAATAATTATTACCTCCATTCCTGCGGATTCACATTTTCCAATAGCTTCTATATACCTGTCTGGTGTAAATGGTGGGTCAAGGCGAAGTGTTTTGTAAGCTCCCAAGTTTGAGTATAGAGATGCTGAATCATTTTCAGTGTCTATGACCGCTATCTTTGCCCAATTTCCTGTGATACCATAAGCAATGAGTAAAGCACTGTATGTCTTACCAAATCCTGATGGACTAGCGATGTTAAGTCTTAGCTTAACTCTTTTTCTTTCTGCATTTTGTAGTTGCATAATTTTAGATTTATTTGTTGTGAAATGAGTATGAATAATTTATCGGAAAATGTGCTTTATGAACTTGAACAGCTATTGGAACATGGTGGTATAGTTACCATACATGATCGGTTTATAATAGATGCTCAAATGTTAGGTGGAACTTTCACTGATGACAGTAAAACAGAATTTGAATTTTATGAACAAGATGAACATGGAGATTATCTAGCAATGACAAATAGATACAGTGAGAAACTAAATCAAACTTTTAGTAACGTATTTAAACATGCAACACAAGCTATAAGTAATAAGTTAGCTAGACTTGTGAATAATGAGGAGAGAATTAGTGAATTGAAGATGCTGCTTGATAACCTAGCCTTCTTTCATAAACTAGCTAATGAAAAGAGGAGTATTAGCCAAGCTGAGCTTATTAGATGGTGGATTAAAAAATTCATTAATTACATAAGAGATAAATACAAGTCATCAGTATCAGAGCATTCAGCATATAAACTTCTAAATGATAAACTTGATGATACCTATTTAGAGGGGTACTTTGGATTCAAAGGAAAAATTAACGAGTTGGGTACTTTATATAATAAGCTTATAGACTTGAACATTTTCTCTAGAGAAGAAACAGATCTTAAAGTCTTCAAAAAGATCTTTAGTTCACCTGACCCAAGTAATTTAGATATAGCATTACGATTTAGCTGTACACAAGAAGAAGCGGCATTTGTTATTGACAAGATAAGATCCAGATTTCACAATTTTGGAGATTCGGAAATAGTAAGTTCAAAATGCTTTAAAACTAAGCAGGGACAACCTCTTGTACTTAATAATTTTCAAAAAGCACGTAGTGAATTCAAGAAAGATCTTACCAAAGAAGACCGCAGGAATTTTTTAGAAGAATCTTTAAAATTCTAAATCTCAAAAGGTAAGAAAACTCTTACCTTTTTTTCTCACTTCCATTCTTACCATCTCACCTCTGAAGGCAGTTTGCTGAAATACTTTTGTTTTCACATGTAAACAGAGTTGGCGCCAGCTCATTTTTTATTTTTTAATAATCATAAAAATGAGTACAAAGAAATGCTCTAAAGAGGCAAAGTTCATTGACAAAACCAATGGTGAGAAAAAGTACAGGAGAAAGAAAAGATATCCATACAAATTGTATGTTCCTGGAAATATCAATATTCAAGAGCTTGCTGAACAAGCTACTGAAATATTGAGGTTTGAGAAAGACTACATGGTCTATGTATTGCATATTATTGTGGCAATTCCATCTAGACTTAAAGACTTCGATATTGAGCTTCATAAAGGTTATACACCAATATGTAAGCAAATCTTATCCAGAAGGGTTCACAACTATAAGCAGTACATAAATTACTTAAAAAAGCAGAAAGTAATTGAAGAGGGTAGTTCATACAAGCCTAAATATTACGCTAAAGGATTGAAATATTCGCAGAAGTATAGAACACCAGTTATAGGTGTCTTTATAACTAAAAACACTCTCATAAAAAGCATAACAGAAAGTGTCAATAACAGGGATATTCAAGCGGAAGCTAAGTTATCCTTTCTAAAGGATTGGTTTAATCCAAAGTTGACAATAGACATGGAAGAAGTTATTGCATTTTTAGAGTATGAAAGAGAACAGAAGGCTAGAGAGTTGCAGTACTATAGAGATGTACTTCAAATAAAGAATCCAAAGGTGTCAATAGAAGAGATAGTCACCATGGGTTATAACATGAAATATATTGTTGCAGACAAAATAAATGGAGGAAGACATCATCATCCAATAGTGGATTCAACATCAGGGAGATTTCATAGCCCTTTAACACAGCTTAAAAGTGAGTTAAGGCAATATGTGAGATATAATGGTGAAAGATTGTATGCGCTAGATATAGTGAATTCACAGCCTTTATTATCACTAGTGGTAATAGACTACAACATCTTTAGGAAGAATGATATACTGGGCATTATATCAAACTATAATGATGAATTTCAAAATGATTACAATGCCTATAAACCGTATAATCAACAAAATCCCTCTTCTACTATGCTTGTAAATTTGCTTCGGAAATGTATTTTTCAACCAGATGTAGATAGTTTCAAAACCTCTGTTATTTCTGGAACATTCTATGAAGATTTTGGAAAATTATTGGTTATGAAGAACTTGATACCTCCTGATATTACAGGAGAGACAAATGAGGCGGAGAAAACTAAAAAGGTTCGGAAATTTGCTAAACAAGCTATGTTCACTGCTTTTTTTTCTAAGCTTTCCGATATCCGATGGAATAAATATATCCAAGCTTTCAAAGCCTGCTATCCAGGTGTATACAATGTTTTCAGTTTAATAAAGACACAACCGAAAAAACTTAATTCAAATTTAGATGAGCCCTCAAGACACAATACTCTCGCGTGTGTCTTACAAAGGTTTGAATCTAATCTGATTCTTCATGATATCTGTTGTGAAATTAACAGCATAAATCCCCTCATTCCATTGTTCACCATTCATGATTCAATAGCTACAACTAGGGAGCATCTTGACTTAGTGAAATCAATCATGGAAAAACATATAATGGCAAAATTGGGTGTAAATCCAAAATTGAAAATAGAAGAATGGTAGCAAATATTACAAAAGGAACTGTATTCATTACAGTTCCTTTTGATTTGAATTCGGTTTACAGATTTATCTAAAACACTCTTCACATTCCTCTGCGGTATCATCCAAAGGTTTAAAAATCCTTTTATCTTTTGCTCTTGTATATGATTGCATATACACATTTGCACCCATTACAACCACTTTGTATACCCCAGTTACTTTACCATTCACAATCTCATTCCATGTCATCTCTGTGGGAGATCCACCACCTCCTGACATATGATTGGTATTGACCTTCTCCTTAACCAATTTAATCCTAATCTTCTCCCCTTGTTCTTTATATTGAACAGTACCTGTCTTCCAATTGCCAAAGTCAAATTTTAGGGGTATTAGTTGTTTACCATTTTTGAGAGTAAAACATTTACATAGCTTTTCCTGAGCATTGATAACAGTTGCAGAAAGTGTAAGAACAAAAATGATAACTAAGGTTTTCATAAGTAGAATTGTATTGCTAATCTAACGTAAACTAGCTAACTGTAGTATTTCTTGAGTTTGTCAATGTGTTCAATTGATATGGCATCTTCAAAAGACTTTAAATAGTGTTCTGTTGTCGATGGTAAACCATGTCCTAAAGACTCTTGGATAAAGTTTATACTTACGCCTTCTTGCTTAAGTGCATTAGCAAAGCTATGCCTTGCCATGCCCAATGTAATTGGGGTATCAAAATCCAACTTCTTGCTTATCCTTTTTAATGAGTTATTTATTGTTTTACTTCTAGTATGAACTTTCGTGTTAACTGTTTCTTCACTCATACCACTTGTTATAATAGAAAAAAGATAATCTTCAGGTGAAGTATTCTGGTTACCAAAGTCATTGAGAACTTTCTTCATTTCAGGAGTAGTATGAACAGTTATCATCTTTAATTTACTTGTAGTGTTCTTTGTTTTTTTCCTATAGAAGTAGATCTTATCACCCTTCATGTCTTTGAATTTTAGCAGTGCCATATCTTTTAAATTCATCCCATTTCCAAAGTAGGAAAAGATGAAGTATGCAATAGCTCTACTCTCATAATAGCTCTCGGGTGTGTAATTCATCAGACTTGCCAACATCTTTCTAGATAGGGATTTCTTTGATTTAGTTACCTCTGGTATTATATACCTGTACCTGCCAAAGGGATAATCCTTTAGACTAATCACCTCTTCATTTAAAGCCATTTTGAATATAGCTCTTAGATTACGTGCATGTTTACCCACTGTTGATATCTCAAGCTTTCTTGTCTCCATGAATTCTATCTCAATTTTCTTAAGGATTTCAACAGTAAAAAATGTAAACGGAATGTCCTTTAACCCTAAATAAGATAAAAAGACACTTTTTGTAGACTGATAGCTTTCTGCACTTCCAAACTGCTTGTTTAGCTTAAGTGATTGTATTTTAATGTCAAACCAATCAAATACGTTAGAAGAATGCTGTACAGGCAAAGTATCTTCTATAATGTGATCACCTTTGATAATAGCTAAATGTTTGCGTAGAGCTTTAATATCGAAAATAGAATTCCTGCTTAAGTATGCAGACACTAAAGTCTCTGTTTCAACTACATTTTTAAGAACACCTTTGAGTTGAGATCTTATTTTTGAAGCAAACAGATCATCATAATCATTTTTGGTTAGATACTCGCCTGTATTAATGTAACTATACTTTCTATTATAGTATAGTCTTACACAGATAGGGTAGGTGTTATTTTTTGTTTTATACCGAAGGTCTAAACAGCGGCTAATTTCAATTTTCAAAGTGTCTGAGTTTTGACACGTTTGCAAATTGTTTGCAAAATCCTCTTGTTGCTGCGTCAAAATGAAAATAGGCTATACTAAATCTAGCATAACCTATTGTTTGTCAAGTACCCGGGAACGGAATTGAACCGTCACTCCCGTTGCGGGGAACAGGATTTTAAGTCCTGCGTGTCTACCAGTTCCACCACCCGGGTGTACCAAAAAAAATTCCATCACATATTACAGAGATGGAACTTCTTTAGAGCGGAAGACCGGGCTCGAACCGGCCACCCCGACCTTGGCAAGGTCGTGCTCTACCAAATGAGCTACTTCCGCGGGTTTTAATAAGAACTCTGCCTTCAACTTCAGCAATTAAATTACTATCCGTTTAGGGAGTGCAAAAATAGTAATCGCACCGTTATTACCAAATTTAATTAGCTGCTACTTATACTTGGGCGTATACAATGTACTTTCAGGAACTTCTACTTCCGGCTTGCCTTCGTAGCTGCGATTGTATAATTGGTAGCATCCACCTAATACAAATGCTAAAATGCAAAATACCTGTATATAAAACAGAAAGCTGGATGAATGTACCCAGTTAAACATGATGTCTTTTTGCTTGTGTTCCTGTATTTCGTTTTGCATACTATTGAAATTCAGCTGCAAAAATAAGGTGCTCTTTTATAAAATCAGCCGTTATGAATTATTTCCTTAAAAGTTTTTTTCTTTTTAAAGAAATGGTGCCAAACAACACTTCCCCTGTAATAACCTGTAAGACTTGCTTTTTTGGAAGGGGTAAAATTGTTATGTTTCTTGCTGCTTAAGATCCATTTATAAAATGCAAAGTGCGCCTTTATAACACCAAGAAAAAACTGCCTGTCACCTAGTATCAATGCCTTTCCAGACGAAATAAGATCTAAAGCAATTCTGAAAGGAAGTTTTGTAAACCTTTCGCGCCACGTCCAGTTTTTTGCAAGCATCACAAGGTTGTTTCGGAAGTTTAAAAAAACCTTTCGCTGGTTACCTTTTGGTAAGGTTCCGCCTCCAACATGATATACGACCGATTGCGGGCACGCCATTATTTTGTACCCGGATTTTTGCATTCGCCAGCAGAGGTCAATTTCTTCCTGGTGGGCAAAAAACAGTTCATCAAAACCATTCATTTCATTATAGATGTTTGGTCTTACAATCATTGCTGCACCACTTGCCCAAAATATTGGTTGTACGTCATCGTACTGCCCTTTATCTTCTTCGCAGATATCAAAAATTCTTCCACGGCTAAAGGGATAGCCAAACATATCGAGCCAGCCACCGCATGCTCCTGCGTATTCAAACAAAGACTTATTGTAGTAAGCTAAAAGTTTAGGCTGGCAGGCAGCAATCATACTATCGTATTCCATCAAATCTATTGCGGGTTCTATCCAACCAGCAACAACCTCCACATCAGAGTTAAGTAAAATAAAATAATCTGCCCGCACTTGTTTCAAAGCCTCGTTGTATCCTTTTGCAAAACCATAATTCTTATCGAGTAATATTATCTCAACCTCTGGATGATTTTGCTTTAACCATTGTAATGAATCATCGGTAGAGGCATTGTCAGCAACAATAATTTTTTTATTTACATATGATGAAGCAATAACTGAAGGCAAAAACTTCTCTAAATAATGCTTTCCATTATAATTAAGAATAACTATGGCTACTAAGGGTTGCTGCATCGGGTAATTAAAAACCAAAAATAACAGAAAGCTTCTCTATTTTTAATTATATGATTCAACATTGGCTAAACTGGAGAACGGTGTTAACGCTTATAGCTATTCTCATTGTAAGTGGAACTGTTTTCTACTCTGATTACTTATCAAAGAAAATCGCAAAGGAAGAAAAACAAAAAGTGGAGGCATGGGTAGAAGCACAACGCACCATCTTAAACTCCACTGATAATGCAAACTTAAATCTTGCTTCGCGCATTATAACTGAGAACGACGACATACCAATTATTGAAACCAATGAGAAGGATAGCATCACAAACAATTATCTGAATCTTGATTCTGCATTGGTAGCGAGCGATAAAAATTATCTTACTGATAAGCTTGAAGAATTTAAAGCAGTTGACACGCCGCTTACGATTGTATTGTCGGAAAGCCCGTATATGGCTAACAAATATTACTATGGTAAAAGCCAGCTTCAAAAAGAAGTTCGCTATTATCCTATCATCCAATTAGTAATAATTGGTTTATTTATTTTGATAACAGTTATATCTCAAAGAAGTTTTTATCAAAATACACAGAACCAGGTGTGGGCGGGGCTCGCAAAAGAAACCGCTCATCAACTTGGCACTCCTGTCACAAGCCTCGAAGGGTGGGTAGAGGTCTTAAAAGATATTAAGGGAACTGAAGAAATCGCACCTGAGATTGAAAAAGATGTAGATCGACTTAAACTGATAAGTGACCGTTTTGGTAAGATAGGCAGCATCCCGAAACTTGAAGAAAAAAACCTTGTTGAGCAGATATCGGTTATGATTGATTACATAAAGAAACGAGCAAGTGGCAAAGTGAATTTCGACTTTAATACCAATGGAGAAACGAATATTCCTGCAATGGTTTCTCCACCATTATTTGATTGGGTAATCGAAAATCTTTTAAAAAATGCATTAGATGCGATGAATGGAAAGGGCAGCATCATTGTGACGATCAAGGACGAAGCTGCAAGTGTTTTGATTGATGTAAAAGATACCGGGAAGGGAATAAGTTATAAGAACATAAGTAAGGTTTTTAGACCTGGCTTTTCAACTAAAAAAAGAGGATGGGGTTTGGGGCTTACGTTAAGCAAAAGAATTGTTGAGCAATATCACGGTGGGCAAATATTTGTAAAATCATCTGAACCAGGTAAGGGAACAACGTTTAGAATTATACTTAAGAAGTAAATTCCATTTTGGTATTTCCATTACTTTTGCAGCCCTTAAGCGGAGGTGGCGAAATTGGTAGACGCACTACCTTGAGGTGGTAGCGGGGTAACAGCCGTGGGAGTTCGAATCTCCTCTTCCGCACAAAACCTTCTCAAGCAACGGGAAGGTTTTTTAGTACATCAACAGTTGCAGTTCACTTAACATTTTATCTTTTTACCTTTGCATCGATTTTCCACAAACAATTGTACATGGAGAAACTTGACATACTAAAAGAGGCAGTTTAAACCCATAAATAAATGATGAAGTAGTATGTATCACCTCCAGAATTCACCGGGAAGAACCACGATAGCAGACGGAAAAGAATATCTCTTTTTTTCTGGATACTCTTATTTAGGTATGAGCCATGTGCCGGAGTATATTGAACTGGTGAAAGAAGGAATTGATAAGTATGGCTTATTACATCCTTCCTCCCGAATATCGAACACCGTTCTTGACCTATATGATGAATTTGAAACAAAACTTTCGGAGCTTACCGGAAGCGAAGAAACCATCAGCTTTTCATCTGGATATCTAGCAGGTAGAGCGATTATTGATTTTAAATCACCAAACAATAACTGCTTCAGTGCACCCGATACACACCCCGCTATTAAATGTACTGCAACACCTTTGCCTGAAGAATGGAAAACCTATTTCATAGAAAAGGTTAACCAGTCTGCGAATAAAGATTTTGTTCTTTTAGTTGATTCTGTAAATCCACTGAAGGCATCAGTTACAACCTTTGCTTTTCTTCATGCGTTGCATCCCGATAAAAAAGTTACTTGTATAATTGATGACTCACATGGTTTTGGCTTGCCTGGTACAGAAGTAAAAAGCATCTTTCAGAACCTGCCTGTTTTTTCTAATGTTGAGTTCGTACTTTCTTATTCATTATCGAAAGCATACCACATCCCCGGTGGAGGAATTAGTTGCAGTAACCAAATTGTTTCTAAGTTAAGATCCTCACCATTTTATACCGGAAGTACGCCTGTTTCGCCTTCTTTTGTTTATGCCTTTTTAAATGGGCAATCACTCTATCACAGGCAACAAAAAAAACTGCAGGATAATATTTCGACATTTATATCATTGATAAAAGACATTCCTGGCATTTGTTATCATCCGGACCTACCCGTTTTTATTTTACCGGACATTGATCCTGAAGTGTTCAAGAAGTACTACATAATCATTTCATCTTTTGGATATCCGACTGCTTCAGCAAAAAAGGTAAATAGAATTGTGCTAAATGCTTTACATACACCAGATGACCTGCTCAGGGTTTCAAGCATACTTCACAGCTTTTTTGTGAGCTAAGAA
>DASVST010000263.1:0-7795 GCA_036387965.1 Segetibacter sp.
TTCTACATGAGCATGACGGTTTAAATTTGTTTTCTTCGCAAATAATTATAAAGAAATGTAATTTACCTATTGATTAAGTGCTTAGTCTTAAGCCTTCAAAACATTGTCAATGAAGCTTGCGAGGTTTGCTATATTCAAGAACTATAAATTTTTATTTATAGTTTTTCTTTTAGCTGCGGTTTTTATAGGCATTCAACAAACCTTTCTTCATGAATCAAATAACTATAGAATATTTTTTTACTCACTAAAACATCTTTATCAAAATACCAATTTGTATGCTGCATACCCTGCAGAGTACTACGATTTCTTTTTATACTCTCCTTCTTTTCCGCTTATTTTTTCTCCTTTTTTTCTCCTTCCCTTTAAGACCGGTTGTTTTATCTGGCATCTTTTATTTGCTGCTGTGTGGGTGCTCTCTGTTTATAAAATGCCGTTGCACAGTGATAAAAAAGTATTCATGTACTGGTTTGGCTTTCAGGAGCTGCTCACCGCTTTAGGTAATTCACAAACCAATCCTCTTATTGCAGCAATTCCTTTGTTTACTTTTATCTGCTTTAAAAAAGGCAAACCATTTTGGGCAGCGTTCTTTATTGTGTTAGGTTTTGAGATCAAGATTTATAGTTTAGTTTCGGGTGCATTATTTTTGGCATATCCGCAAAAGGGGAAGTTTATTCTTTCCGGTTTGTTCTGGTTATTAATTTTCACTTTACTCCCACTATTAATCATCAGTCCGTCAGATTTATTGCTTCAATATCAGTTTTGGGGTGACAGGTTATTTGAAAAAACAGCAGGTGATAAGAATGTAAGTCTTTCGGTTCATCGCATAATTTCTCAGGCTTTTTCTCCAAACATTTCTCCCCTTGTCATAGTGGCTTCTGGTATTTTATTATTTTGTTCAGTTTTTATTTATACCAAAGTTTTGAACAACGAAAAATTCAGGATGTTGTTACTCGCATCAGTATTAATATTTCAGGTAATCTTTCATCCGGCTGCAGAATCAGCATCTTACATAACTGCGGTTACGGGAGTAATGATTTGGTGGCTTTATTGTCCAAAAACAACTTTAGATTACATATTAGTAATAGCATGCTTTATTTTAACTGTAATGGGGCCAACTGATTTTGTGCCACGGTATATTAAGGAATACTTCGTGCTGCCTTATGCTTTAAAAGCATGGCCGTGTGTGTTAATATGGTTAAGGATTTTGTACCTTATGCATGTTGAACAATTTGCTAATAACAAATTAGCTTTTGTTGAAAATGAGAAAATAGTATAGCAAGCATAAACATGTCGGATAGCTGGTTAGAGTTCTGGAAAGAAAAAAATGCTTTTGATGATTCAATGAACATCAACTATAATTTCTTTTTAAAAAAGGTAGAACATTATGTTGCACCAAATGAAAATACTGTGGTGCTAGATATTGGTTCCGGTCCGGGAAACCTGGAGGATGCCTGGTACAGTAAAGTAAAAGAGATACATGGTGTAGATACTTCAAAAAGATATAACCAAATCGCAAGGCAGAAGCATAAGTCAAATTCTAATGTTTTTTTTCATGATTTGCCAGAGACTGATTATTTAAATTTTTCAGTACTTGGTGATAGGAAGTTTAATATAATTATTGTTATGAGTGTATTGCAATATTATAATAACAAACAGGAGATCATAAGATTGATTGAGAATTTAAAAAAGTATGCTTTACCTGGTGCTGTTTTATTATTATGCGACCTCATAGTAAAAAATTCTTTTTTAAAAGAAGTTGCAGAGGTATTGCAAAACTCTTACAAACAGGGCAAGCTATTACAAACGTTCGCTTTGCTGTTTAAGCTTAGATTTACAAACTATTATAAAGTGAAAAAAAAAGCAGGTTTGCTCATGTTATCTGAGCAGGAGTGGCATGAGATAATAAAAGACTTAAAGCTTAATGCATCTTTTGTTGAAGAACCGCTTACACTGCAAACAAGCAGGAAATCAATTATAGTTCGTTTTTAAACAGAACTATTGAAAGCTCTCTAAGTGGCTAATGTTATATCATTAAACTATAATGGATATAAAGGTTCTTCGGCTATTTATGGAGTTGCTTTATAAATGTTGATAGATATTCTGCCCTTTACCCCCTACACCCGATTGTAGTGGAAAGCACGCTGAAGCCTTTGTGTGTGGGAACTATGGCGGATCCCGATTGCTATCGGGACGGGCTGATGTTGATAGTAGCACACAGCATGTGTACTATAGAAGTCAAACCAGCTAACTTTACACAAGAATCATATAAATGAATAAAGTTGTTTCATTAGTTGTACCGGTCTTCAATGAAGAAAAAAATATTTCTGCTTTAGTTAAGGCCATCGATGACATCTTTGTAAATCTTCAATATAGGTATTACATCATTTTTGTTGATGATGGCAGTACTGATGATACTTTGAGCTTAATTAAGAATTTAAGTAGTAGCTCACCATCTATAAAGTATATATCTTTTTCACGAAATTTTGGTAAGGATAATGCATTGAAAGCAGGCTTAGATATTACAGATGCTGATCTCGCTATTACTATTGATGCGGATTTGCAACATCCCCCTGAACTTATACCACGGATGATTGAATTATGGGAAGAGGGTACTAATGTAGTATATGCTTATAGAAAAGAAAGGAACCAGCATTCGGGTATATTTCACCAGTTTTATTCTTATTTATTTTACAAGCTATTAAACTATTTATCGGGCTTAAACCTCGAGCAGGGTATTGCAGATTTCAGGTTGTTAGATAAAAAGGTAGTAGATGTAATTAAAGGTATTTCTGAAAATGAAATTTTTTTAAGAGGCTTGATAAAATGGTTTGGCTTTAAACAAACAGGAATAGCATACACGCCAACAAAACGGTACAGCGGAAAAACAACCTATTCGAAAAAAAGCCTTGTAAGATTAGCTTTGCGAGGTATCACTTCCTTTAGTACAAGGCCATTATACACTGCCGCTTATTTAGGGTTTGTAATTTCATGCTTATCTATATTATATCTTCCTTATGCTGTTATAAGTTATTTAAAAGGTTTTGCCATTTCAGGATGGGCATCAGTTATTGTAACAATAGCCTTTTTTGGGGGTTTGCAATTAATGATTCTAGGCATTATGGGTTTGTATTTGGGTAAAATCTTTATGCAAACCAAGCACCGCCCTTTATACATTATTAAGGAATTAAATGTATGAATGAAAAAAAAGTCTTGCTCAGCTTTGATGTTGAAGAGTTTGACATGCCATTGGAATATGGACAACATATTTCTATGGAACAACAATTACAAACAGGGTTTGATGGCTTTACTACAGTGATGAAGATTATTGATGATGCTGGTATTCCCGTTACACTTTTTACTACAGCTAATTTCGCCCTTAACTATAGCAGTTATATGCAGATGTTGCTTGCACATCACGAAATAGCCTCACACACTTTTTATCATTCAACATTTAAAACAGAAGACCTTTTAGCTTCGCGTATAACCTTAGAAAAAATTTGCAATAGAAAAGTAAAAGGGTTACGAATGCCGCGGATGAGAAAAGTGCATATGCATGCAGTTAAAGCGGCAGGCTACTACTATGATTCATCTATAAACCCCACCTGGATACCTGGACGTTATAACAATTTTCATTTGCCTCGAACTATCTATAGTGAAGATGAAATTTTGGTAGTGCCTGCTTCGGTATCTCCTGCAATTCGTATTCCTTTGTTCTGGCTGAGTTTTAAGAATCTTCCTTATAAATTATTTTTAAACCTGGTAAGGCAAACACTACATAAAGATGGTTATGTATGTCTTTATTTTCACCCTTGGGAATTTGTAAATCTCGAGCAATTTTCAATCCCCCGATATTCTAAAAGAATAATGGGAGAAAAGCTTCAGTACAGATTAATGAGGCTTATTAATGATTTAAAAAAAGAAGCATCTTTTTCTACAATTGAAAATTATTTACAAGCCGGATACCTGAAAGATGAAAAATGATTTATATACTGACCAATCAAACAAGTAGCCAATCACCTCACTTTACCTCCTGCATTTCAACCAGCTTTTGGTAAATACCGCCGCTAACTATAAGCTCATCGTGTGTCCCCCGTTCTGCAATTTCTCCTTTTTGCAAAACGAGAATTTCATCAGCATGGCGAATAGTTGACAGTCTGTGTGCTATAACAATAGAAGTACGGTTTTGCATCATCTTATTAATCGCGTCCTGAACAAGTCGCTCACTTTCTGTGTCCAGAGATGAGGTAGCTTCATCTAAAATAAGTATAGGTGGATTTTTAAGAACAGCACGAGCTATTGTCAAACGTTGTCTCTCGCCTCCGCTTAATTTGCTTCCCCGGTCACCGATGTTGGTATTATATCCCTGTTCCTTTTGTGTAATATAACTGTTGGCGTTCGCAATTCTTGCAGCTTCATGTATCTGTGCTTCTGTTGCATCCTGCATACCTAACGCAATGTTGTTAGCGATGGTGTCGTTAAATAATATCGGTTCCTGGGTTACAATACCCATTTGACTTCGTACAGAATGAAGAGAATACTCTTTAATATTTGTGCCGTCAATCAATAATTCACCGCTGCTTACATCATGAAAACGCGGAATTAAATCTGCCAACGTACTTTTTCCTGCACCAGACGAACCGACTAATGCAACTGTTTTTCCTTTTTCAATTTTCAGATTCAGGTTCTGGAGAATTACTTTGTCTTCGTAATTAAAGCTTACGTTTTTAAATTCTATTTCATGATTGAATGATGTAAGTTTTTTTCCATTTGCATTTTCATCAACCTTAATGGGTGCTTGTAAAATTTCCTCAATTCTTGCAATTGCGGCACTACCTCTTTGCATGTTATAAAAAGATGTAGAAAGAGATTTTGAGGGACTTATAATTTGAGTAAAAATGCCGACATACATTATAAATCCTTCCGGCTGCAGATCGCCTGCATTGCCTCCCAAAACCAATCTTCCACCAAACCACAAAATTCCACATAAAACCATTACACCTAAAAACTCGCTAAGTGGCGAAGCAAGGTCTCTGCGATATTGCATCTTATTGCGAATTGCAAAAAGCTCATCATTTGTTTTTACAAATTTTCCTCGCAATAAACCTTCTGCATTAAATGCTTTTATCACTCTTAATCCCCCAAGTGTTTCATCAAGTACAGATAATGCTTCACCTAATTTTATAGCAGCAATGTTTGATTGCTTTTTTAATGAGCGTGAAATTCTACCAATAATTAATGCTGTAAGTGGTAAAAATATGAAAAGGAAAAGTGATAGTTGCGGACTTATAAAAATCAAAGAACCTAGAATTATTATGATGTTCAAAGGGTCTTTGATAAAGCCTTCTAAGGTTCCAACAACTGACCCCTCAAGTTCGCCGATGTCATTGGTCATGCGGCTCATTACATCACCCTTACGTTGATCGGTAAAATAGCCGATCGGTAACTGCAAAAGCTTGTTGTATAAATCGGCTCTTAATCTTGTCATTACAGAGTTCTTCATTGGAGCTAAAACGAAATATGATAAATACAAAAAAGAATTTTTAAGTAGTACCGATGCTATCACAACAAGACAAATCATCCCTAACGCTATAATTGGCCCATTAACACCATTAGATATAACCAAATCGCTAATGCGGTAGTTTATATATTGAATAAGGTCTGATGAGTTTTGAATACCATTTGGTGGATTTAACACCAATTGCTCCTTCGAAAAAATCAACCTTAAAAAAAATGGAAGTGTACCTAAAGAAACAAGCGAAAACACGATTGAAAGAACAGTAAATAGAAAATAAAGAACAATATTTTTTTTATAGAACCTAAGGTATTTAAAGAGTCTGGAGTATTTCTTCATCAGCGTTTTAAATCAATCAAATCGGCACAAAGTAACTAATTTTACAAGGAATAATAGTTAATAAAATGGAAGAAGGTAAGCGCCAAAAACAAGTAGCTGCTGTTTTGCAGCAAGAGTTAAACGACATTTTCATGCGATTGAGTTTGAATATGATTGATGGTGGAATGGTATCAATCGCAGCAGTAAAAGTAACACCGGATTTACTTGAAGCAAGAATATATTTGAGCCTGTTTAAAGTACCTGACGCTAATGAGGCACTGAAAAAATTAAAAGAAAGGGCGTGGGAAATTAAAAGGGAGTTAAGTGCAAGAGTCAAGCACCAGCTTCGTCGCATCCCTGTTCTGCAATTTTATTTAGATGATACACTTGATTATGTATTTAAAATGGAAGAAATATTCAAGCAGATAAATCCTGAAGACAAAGACAAGAATACGACCACTGACGACTGACCACTGACGACAACCTTACCAAGTGACTTATTTGATTCAATGACTTCAAACTCCTCACTACCGACTAATGACTCTACTGTTCGCCTGGCGTTATTTCAAGGCAAAAAAAAGCACTAATGCCATCAATATTATTTCTTGGATAAGTGTACTTGCAATTGCTGTGGGCGCTGCTGCACTAATAATAGTTTTAAGCGTTTTTAATGGTTTTGAAGGATTAGTAAAAAGTCTCTATGCAGATTTTTATGCTGATGTAAGAATAGGTACTCCTGCTAATAAGTTCATTTCACTTACACCACAGCAACTTTCAGCAATCAGGAAAGTAGAGGGTGTGCAGCAAATAAGTTTGATAGTAGAAGAAAAAGCTGTCCTGGTAAATGAATCCTATCAAAGTATAATTTTTTTGAAAGGAGTGGATGCTGCTTATCCACAAGTAAGTGGTTTAGCCAAACATGTTGTTAGAGGAAAGTTTGAACTTGGCAAAGCAGACGAACCATTCCTGGTGCTGGGTGGAGGAATAGCTAACGCTGTTGGCGTTGACCCGGGCAGAAGTATTAGACCGTTAACGGTCTACCTTCCAAATAGACAAGCAACATCGTTCTCTGGAATGGAAGCTCTGAATTCGTATAATGCTGACGTTAGCGGAAGCTTTATCCTTCAGCAGGATTTTGATAATAAGTACGCAATAACAAACCTCGATTTTTTAAAGTATATGCTCAATCTGGGTGCTGACGAATACACATCAGCTGAAGTCAAGATTATGGATGTTACGCAAATGGATGACGTGAAGGAGAGGCTGCAAGAGTTGCTTGGAAAAAATTATAACGTTCAGACAAGATACCAGCAAAACCAAAGTTTATATACAGTAATGCAAATCGAGAAGTGGGTGATCTATGGTATACTCTCTCTTATACTTGTAGTTGCTGCTTTCAATATGATTGGTGCTTTAACCATGTTGGTTCTTGAAAAGCAAAAAGACATTGCTGTTTTAAAAGCTATGGGTGCAAATAAGAACTTAATTCAAAAGATATTCTTGAGCGAGGGATTTGTAATAGCCGGTATTGGAGGAGGAGCAGGAATAATATTAGCTACATGCATTTGTTTAATACAAATAAAATTTAAACTGGTAAAACTTGCAGGTGGCAGTTTTATAATTGATTACTACCCTGTGCAAATGGTACCAACAGATTTTATATTAGTGGTAACTACAGTGTTTATTATTGCCTTATTAGCTGCATGGATACCGGCAAGAAAAGCAAGTCTTCAGCTGTTTACGCTCAAAAGCTAATTAATAATCTCCCAGTGTAACAGGCACAAAGGTCAATGCTTCTTCTAGCTGCGCATCATTCGGAGCAATACCGTGCCACTCATGGCTTCCTTCCATAAACTTGATGCCACTACCCATACCTGTTTTCATCAATATACAAATTGGTTTACCTTTTCCTGTTCTTGTTTTTGCTTCTTTCAAACCCTCAACTACTGACTCCATATGGTTTCC
>DASVST010000264.1:0-10246 GCA_036387965.1 Segetibacter sp.
CTTCCAATTTTGCTTAGTCGCTTTCCGGTATGAAAAGACGGTGCCTGTACTTTCACTTTCTCCAGCTCTTCCTCAGGCGTAAGATCTATGTAATATTTTATAGCTTCAGAATATGCCTGGCGTGCATGTAAAAGCCCGGTCACTTTTATAATCCATTTCTTTGCTTCAGTTTTTACTTCATATTCATCCCCAACATTAACGGCTTTTGAAGCTTTTATAGTATTGCCTTGAAGTCTTACTTTTCCTTTATCGCATGCTTCACTTGCAAGGCTTCTTGTTTTAAATATTCTTATAGCCCACAGGTATTTATCAATTCGTAGTTTTTCTTTTTGTTCTGCCATGATCACGTTTTTTCGAGCCGACGAATTTAAGAAGATGCATAAATATCCAACAACCCTTCCGGAAGATTAACATGAACCTGCTTCTTCTTCTTATCTATCTTCAAGAGGCTTTCTTCATGTAATGGAATAAGTGCTTCATTACCTTTGTAGATTATTTTGCAAAGCACTTGCAATGGTTGTTCTATTACTTCTATTACTTCTCCAATATCTTCACCTTCGTTCACCATCATATATCCTATCAAAGAGATGGCAGATGATTTAGCGGCATACTTATCAAAATCAGCTTTGAGTAGCCAGACCATTCGTTGATTTAACCTGCGACCGCTTTCTTTTGTGTTTACTCCCTCAAGTTTTACGAAAACCTCTGATTCGTTTTTTAACTTGGTATGCTCTATGAAGTAGGGTAAAAACGTACCCTTTGTTTCTTCAATGAACAAAGTTTCAAGTCCTTTAAGATTTGTTTTGCCTAAAGCATGCTCAAGCACTACCTCGCCTGATAAACCGTGGGTAGCTACAATTTTTCCTATGCTATAATAATCTTCCATTTATTTTAATTTGCAAAAATATGCCTCATGTTTATTTTGCGGTTGAAGAGTGCGACGCAACGATGATGCCATGAAAAACTTCTGATGGTAACAAAAAATCCCCAACCATAACGAAGGGGATTTTTTAAAGTATGTTTTGAAGAATTATGCTTCTGTAGCTCCTTCAGACGGTGTATCTGCAGGCGTTTCAGCTGCCGGTGGTGGCGATGCAGTTTCTACACGACGTACCATCGGAGGATTTCTCCTTGTGCGCTGGTTACGACGGTTTTCGTCACTCTTCTTTCTGATTTGCGCTTCATGCTCGCTATGCCATACCTGGAATTTTTCCATTGCAGCAGCCTCATCAAACAAGCCGAGTGTTACACCACGTAACAAATGCTTAAGATAAAGTACTCCTTTGAAGGACAGGATACGACGAACGGTATCTGTTGGTTGAGCCCCCTTGTGTAACCACTCAAGTGCTTTTTGGCGGTCTAACTGCACTGAAGCAGGAACAGTTAATGGGTTGTAAGTTCCAATCTTTTGGATGAACTTACCATCTCTTGGTGCACGGGCATCGGCCACTACTATAAAGTAGAATGGACGTTTTTTACTGCCGTGTCTTTGCAGTCTCATTTTTACTGGCATCTTAAATAGAAATTTAAATGCGGTTAGATAATTTGGTTTTTTTCGGATAGCGAAGGTAAATAATATATTCAAAGTGCCAAAGGAAAAATTTTTGCTTTCCGGCAGCGGTAAATTTGGGCATCTTTTCTTGCGTCGCACACTTGTACCGCATATCTCCGGGCATCGTTTTTGTGAATCTAAAGTTTACTTCTAATCTTCAAATGATTTATAATGGATATATCTATGCCAAACAAATTCAAGACGATAATAATATTCTTAGTAGGTGCAGTGGCGGGCATTTTAATTCTTTCGCAATTTGCTTTTAAAGAAAACGACAAAAAGGAAGGTGGGCAAAAGCAGTCAGCCAACGGAATGATGGCACCTAACTTATTTTTGCCGGACGTACCAAAGCAGATGACATTGTTTGGCGAAAAAGTTCCAGTAGAGCGCTGGGAAATTAGGGAAGCATTCGACAGAGAGCTTATTTACAACTATAATAATCCGGGGCACATTACTTACATCCTTAAGCTATCTAAAAGATATTTCCCGATGATTGAAGAGCGGTTAAGAGCTAACGGTGTACCTGATGATTTCAAATATTTATGCGTAGCAGAAAGCAATCTTCAAAACCTTGTGTCGAGAGTTGGCGCATCTGGCTTTTGGCAGTTTATGAAAGGCACTGCACCTGGTTATAATCTTGAAGTAAGAGAGGACGTTGATGAAAGATATGAAGTAGCAAAATCTACGGAGGCAGCTTGCAAATATCTAAAGACTGCTTATGCAAAATTTGGTAACTGGACTGCGGCAGCTGCATCTTATAATTGCGGTATGGGCGGCTATAACGGACAAGCAACGTTTCAACAAACAAAAAATTATTACGACTTAATGTTACCTGATGAAACAAACAAATACATCTTTAGGATCCTGGCGTTTAAGCACATATTGGGCAATGCAAAGGAGATGGGCTTTATGGTTGACGACGATAATGGATACAAGATACCACCTACAAAAAATGTAACAGTTTCATCTTCTATTCCAAACCTTGCGCAATGGGCTATAAATAATGGAACAACCTATAAGATGGTGAAGATCTTGAATCCATGGTTACGGTCGAGATCATTAACAGTAACAGGCGGTAAAAGTTATACTATTAAACTGCCTGCTGACAGGTAATAAATCAAAAGCCCCGGTATCTCTACTAGGGCCTTTACTATGTTAGGGAAGACCTTATTAGTTTCCTTTAGTCGCTTCAGCTGCTTCTTTCTGAGCTTTACGAACTTTGTTATAAGCCTTATATTTTTCTTCTCCTACAATCTCTTTAAGCTTCGCGCTCTTCTCATCATTGTTTGCTTTTAACTTAGTTGCTTTTTCTTCTTCAGATAATGCAGCGTTCTTCCTGATCTCATTACTTTTTGCATTATAAGTTTGAGTTGTAGCCTTAAATTTTAAAGCTTCAGCTTCTGTAATGCCCGCTTGTTTCAAGGCATCTTCAAGTTGTTTACTCTGCTTTTCTTTGGCTAAGGCTTTTGCTTCTTTATCGTTTTTAGAAACATCTGCAGACTGTGCATTCACTGATACTGCAATAATCATGATACTTAAAATCGTAAAAAATATCTTTTTCATATATGAATTTCTGAAGCAATATTATAAAAACAAACTTAGAGGTAACGTTAATTAAAAAGATTTAATCTATCTCCTACCCATGCCCACGCCCGGCATTTTGCCCATTCCCATTGGCATTTTGTTCATCATTTTCATCATCTGGCGCATTTGGTCGAACTGCTTCATAAAAGCATTTACATCTTCTACAGTTTTGCCTGAGCCGGCTGCAATACGTTTTTTTCTGCTTGCGCTTATGTCATCAGGGTTGTTGCGTTCATAAGGAGTCATGCTTTTTATAATTGCCTCGATCCCTTTAAAAGAATCATCGCTGATGTCTACATCCTTGATGGCTTTTCCAACTCCAGGTATCATTGCCATCAGATCCTTAAGGTTACCCATCTTTTTTATTTGCTGCAGCTGATCTAAAAAGTCCTGGAAATCAAACTGGTTTTTCCTGATCTTTTTCTCAAGTCTTTTTGCTTCTTCTTCGTCATATTGAGCCTGGGCTTTTTCAACCAAAGTTGTAATATCACCCATACCTAAAATGCGTTGCGCCATACGCTCAGGATAGAATACATCAAGTGTATCCATCTTCTCTCCGCTACTTACAAACTTGATAGGTTTTTCAACAGTGTACTTGATAGACAGGGCTGCACCACCACGTGTGTCGCCATCTAACTTTGTAAGAACAACACCACTAAAATCAAGTCTTTCATTAAATGATTTGGCAGTGTTTACAGCATCTTGGCCCGTCATACTATCAACAACAAATAAAATTTCTGTTGGCTTTAGTGCAGCTTTAATATTTGCTACCTCGGTCATCATCACCTCATCAATTGCAAGGCGACCTGCAGTATCTATAATTACAACATTTTTGTTTTTTGCTTTTGCTTCTTTTATTGCATTTAGGGCTATAGAAACAGCGTCTTTATTCTCTCTTTCGCTATAAACATCTACACCAATCTGCCCGCCCAAAACTGTTAGCTGATCAATAGCCGCAGGGCGGTAAATATCACATGCAACAAGTAGCGGGCTTTTTCCTTTTTGAGTTTTTAAATAATTGGCAAGCTTACCACTGAAGGTTGTTTTACCACTTCCTTGCAAACCTGCAATAAGTATCACTGCAGGGTTTCCGGTACTGTTAAACTGACTTTCCGTTCCGCCCATAAGTTCGGCAAGCTCATCCTTAACAATTTTGGTCATCAACTGCCCTGGACTAACAGCATTGATCACTTTTGTACCCATAGCAATCTCCT
This sequence comes from Segetibacter sp., assembly GCA_036387965.1. GTDB lineage: Bacteria > Bacteroidota > Bacteroidia > Chitinophagales > Chitinophagaceae > Segetibacter. The sequence continues at coordinate 4,351 of DASVST010000264.1, forward strand.
TCACCTTATCCGTAAATTCCTTTGCTATTTTATAGTTCACATCGGCATCCACCAAAGCACGTCTTATCTCTTTAAGAGTGGCTGCAACATTTAGTTCTGTTATTTTCGCTTCGCCTTTCAGGTTCTTAAACGCGGTCTCTAACCGGTCACTTAAACTTTCAAACATTATTATTAGGTTTAATCTTCAGTAATAAAAAAGTGAATACAACAACAGTCATATTCACTATTTATCTGCAAATATATAATAAGTAGAAATCGGGCAGCAATGCAAATTCTTAAACCTAATACAAAGCTATCCGAGATACACTTTTAATTGCTTAGACCTTGAGGTTCCCCTTAATTTAGTTATGGCTTTGTCTTTTATTTGCCTTACGCGTTCTCTTGTCAGGTTAAATCGCTCTCCTATATCTTCAAGGCTCATAGCGTTGTCGCAACCTATTCCGAAGAAATAACAAAGTACATCTCTTTGCCGGTCTGTAAGTGCCGAAAGTGATCTGTTTATCTCAAGCTTTAAAGACTCATAGTGCTCAACAAACTCGTCGGTTTTTGTAGCATTTGGATTGATTAATACATCTATCAACGTGTTTTCTTCTCCATCGGCTAATGGGCAATCGGTACTTACATGGCGTAAAGACATACTAAGTGTTGCCGCAACTTCGTCTATAGGAATTTCGAGCAGGTCAGCTAATTCCTCTGCAGTGGGTTCACGTTCATACTCCTGTTCTAACTGCTGGAATGCCTTGCTGATGCGGTTAGTTAGACCAACTTTGTTTAATGGTAAACGAACAATACGGCTTTGTTCGGCTAGGGCTTGTAAAATACTCTGGCGTATCCACCAGACAGCATAAGAAATAAATTTAAAACCACGCGTTTCATCAAATCGTTGAGCGGCTTTAATTAATCCTAAGTTGCCTTCATTGATTAGGTCGGGGAGGGTAAGTCCCTGGTTTTGGTACTGTTTTGCTACCGAGACTACAAAACGTAGATTAGCTTTCGTTAACCTGTCTAATGCTCTTTGATCTCCTGTTTTTATTTTAATTGCTAGCTGTACTTCTTCTTCCGGGCTGATTAAATCTACTTTTCCAATCTCTTGTAGGTATTTTTCGAGGCTTTGAGATTCACGATTCGTAATAGATTTCGTGATCTTTAACTGTCGCATACTCATAAGAGTGGGGTTTAGGTTTAGGGTGATATATTTTACATTGCGAAAAAAATTAGATTGTTTATAAAGGGTAAAGCAATTTAATGAATCTTGTATGTATTACGGAAAAAACTTTAGTTACATTTCTGATAGAGAAATATTTAATAAACCTCTTTAAAACTTGAGGGAATCAGGCTTTAAGCCTGTAGGTTCTAAAAAAATATTTTTGTGCTATTATTATTTTTATATTATTGCAAACTTCGATTTGAAGAAAATGGATAAGTATGAGTAAAAAACAGTTATACACTTTGGAGTACCCGGTAAGGTCTTCTCCAAGTATTTTGTTCGAGTTTTTATCAACCCCTGCGGGCTTGGGAGAATGGTTTGCTGATAAGGTTGACGAGAATAAGGAACATGTTTTCACATTTATGTGGAGCGATTCAGAAGAAAAAGCACAATTAGTTGATAAACAGGAAGACAAATTCGTTCGCTTTCGGTGGACACATGCGCCTAAAGAGGAATATTTTGAATTTTCTATAGAGAAGTCAGAGGTAACGAATCAAACAATATTGATTATTAAAGATTTTGCTGAAAAGAGAGATATACCAGATCAAACTAAGTTATGGGAGTATCAGATAAAAGATCTCTTCCATCGCATAGGAGCCTAATGTTTTATTATCGACAACAGGAATTTAAAATTACTCTCTAAGAAATAAGTAGCACCATCCCACTCAGTGAGTGGGATTTTTTTTGCAAGCTTGAGCGTTTCAGCTTTTTGCATTGTATTCTTCAGATCGCTGCTGGTCTGTCTCGCATAATTAGCTTCACTGAAGTCGTGTCGCCATTTATCTTCATTGATGCCGACGTACCAGTCATTCAATAAATTTAGTTCTGCGGCTTTCACAAATTTTGCCAACAACATCTCACGGTAGCTTCCGCTTAATTGAATGGTAATGCTGAAGAAATTTCCCCACCAAAAGAATGTTCTTATTGCAAGTGTATCTTCTTTAAGAAAATGTCTTGGGTAATCGAGCATCACGTAAGGAAGCCCTTCATAATTTTCTCCCCTCGATATTTTAGGATATTTGTGAATTACTTCCGCGGGCAAAGTGCGGGCAGCCTTTGAATATTCCTCGGCTAATTCCCCAAACAGGGCATATACTTTCTTTATGATTTCATTCTTTGTTAAAAGTATTTGTGCGTTGTTTACCAGGTCCCATTCATCTTTTGAAAGGCTTACTTTTGTTAAGTTGTGTTGCATAGTAAATTGCCTGCAAAGTGATTAAAAAACTTGACTCCCTAATATTAAAAGCATTTATCGGGCCTTTCTTAGCCACTTTTCTCATCACCTTATTCGTGCTGATAATGCAGTTTTTCTGGCTCTATATCGATGACTTTGTTGGTAAAGGTTTAGACATAGTCACACTTACAAAACTAACGGGATATTTAGCAGCAACTTTCGTTCCTTTAGCGCTACCACTTGCGTTGCTTATTTCTTCTATAATGACTTTCGGCAATCTAGGCGAAAGCTTTGAATTGGTAGCAATAAAATCCGCAGGCATACCATTGTTCCGGTTTATGCGTCCATTGCTTATTGTTTCTGTGTTTATCGGCTTTATTTCTTTTCTCTTCGGAAACTATATTATACCGGTAGCCAATCTTAAAACCAATACGCTTAAATACGATATCATCGTTTCAAAACCGGCCTTTGATATTAAAGAGGGCGTTTTTTATGACAAGATTGATGGCTATGTAATAAAGATCGGTAAAAAAGAAAAAGATGGAAGTACGATCAGGAATGTAATTATCTATGAAAAACATTATGGCTTACAGGATTTTAGCATGATAGCAGAAAGTGGTACTATGCGTGTAAGCGATGATAAAAAGTTCTTAGAATTTAATCTAAAGAATGGCTGGCGCTACCAGGAAAAAGGTAATCGACTAACTACAAATACAGAGTATATAAGACTTGGTTTTAAAGAATATAAAAAGATTCTGGACCTGAGTAGTTTCCAAATGAATAAAACAAATGACACCGCATTCCAGGATCATTATAAAATGCTTAGCATACGACAATTGGGTAAGTCTCTCGACTCTATGAAAAACACTGATAATTTTTACTTGAGAAAAAGCCAGGCAGAAATCACACCTTATTTTTCTTTTGCAAAATATGCCGATTCCACTTGGCCTGTGGTTGATAAAAAACAACTTAAACAGGCAAAGAGTTTTGATGAAATATTGCCTGATTCAGCTGAAGCTTTTGTACTTGATAGAGTCTCATCGCAGATAGCATCTGTAAAACCTACTGGAGATCTTATGTTTGAGGATTATAAAAACAGGCTGAAAGAAAGGCGTTATTATGCAATTGAATGGCATAGAAAACTCACACTTTCATTTGCATGTGTTGTGCTGTTTCTTATAGGTGCACCGTTAGGTTCAATTATAAGAAAAGGCGGACTTGGTACACCATTGGTATTTGCGGTTATCTTCTTCGTAATCTTTCACTTGTTCAATACCTTTGGGGAGAAATTTGTAAAAGAAAATGTGATGTCTCCTTTTGGAGGTATGTGGTTATCAGCAATGGTGCTTATTCCTGTTGGTATCTTTCTTACTTACAAAGCCATGCGAGACTCTCAGTTATTTAATCATGAATTTTATTACCGCACTTTCAAAAAGGCAAGAGCTTTCGCAGCGACTTTAAGAAAGCCAAAAATCCAACAGGCATAAAAGAAATTTACGATGAAAAACAGAAGCACTTCACGAAGAGATTTTATAAAAGACTCCGGAAAAGCCAGTATAGCTTTAGGATTATCATCAACAGTGTTATCATCATTTTTGCAATCGTGTAATGCTCCTGCAAAATTAGCTGGCAATGTTTTCGCCACTCCATACCAGCAACAGCAATTACCTTATACTTATAAATCGCTCGAACCTGTTATTGATGCTGCAACAATGGAAATACATTACACAAAACATGCAGCAACATATGCTAAAAATCTTGCAGAAGCAACCACGGCAGAAGGTGTAAATACATCTCAGATGAGTCTGGAAAATCTGTTGAGTAGAATATCAAAGCATTCTGTGAAAATGCGTAATAATGCAGGTGGACATTATAATCACGAGTTGTTCTGGAAATGTATGGCCCCAAAATCAACTGATAAGCCTGAAGGAAAACTGCTTAATGCGATCAATACAAGCTTCGGCAGTTTCGATGCTTTCAAAACTCAATTTTCTGATGCAGCTAAAAACAGGTTTGGCAGTGGATGGGCATGGCTGGTTTATACAAATGACAGGACATTGAAGATTGGCTCAACTGCAAACCAGGATAATCCTTTAATGGATGTTAGTGATATAAAAGGAGTGCCGCTTTTAGGGCTTGATGTTTGGGAGCATGCGTATTACCTGAAGTATCAGAATAAGCGTCCGGATTATGTAACCAACTGGTGGAATGTTGTGAACTGGAACTTTGTTCAACAACGTTTTGATTCTTTATCAGCATAAAAGTTATAGATATTATTGTTTAAGCACTGCTACCTTTGCAGTGCTTTTTATTTAAAAACTAATTATGCAAACAACAACAAAATGGGCACGGACATTGGCATTTGATGGTGAAGTAAATCAGCATGTAGTGAGAATGGATACTACTGTTGAAAGCGGTGGTACAGATAGCGGAATGAGCCCTAAGCAAATGTTGCTTTGCTCGCTTAGTGCCTGTAGCGGAATGGATGTAGTCGGTGTTCTTGATAAAATGAAAGTTCCATACAGTATGCTTGAAATAATAGCAAGCGCCGAGCAAACCGAAGAACATCCAAAAGTTTTTAAAGAAATCTCTCTTACTTACAAAACAGATGCTCCTGCGAGTTATGCCGATAAGGTTATCCGTGCTGTGGAGCTTTCACAAGATAAGTATTGCGGTATCGCAGCTATGTTGCGTAAGCATTGCAACATTACTCACACAATAGAACATGTAGAAGCAAAATAAAAGGTATTGCAACACCTGCAAACAGCACGATACAACCTAAAAGTTCAAAAGTGGATTACAGCTTTATCTGTACTGCTTTTTCTTGTAAAGATCGTTGCATATTATCTTACCCATTCTTTATCCATCTTAACCGACGCTCTTGAAAGTACGGTAAATGTTTTAGCAGGTTTTATAGGGTTATACAGTTTATATGTTGCCGCTCAACCGAGTGATGAAGATCATCCTTACGGTCATGGAAAAGCTGAGTTTGTTTCGGCTGCAGTAGAAGGCGGTTTAATAGTAGCTGCAGGCGTTTTAATTTTCTTTGAAACCATCCGAAACTTTATTCATCCTAATATAGTAACAGAGTTAGATAGCGGACTAATGCTGATTGCCGCAACCGCGATTGTTAATTATACAGCGGGTTACTTCTGTCTTAAAATCGGAAGGCAAAACAAATCGTTGGCGCTACAGGCGAGCGGTAAGCATTTGCAGACAGATACTTACTCAACCATTGCTGTTATTGCAGGATTAATAATCATACTCTTTACAAAATACTATTGGCTTGATAAGGTTATAGCGATTAGTATGAGCTTATTCATCATGTACAATGGTTATACAATTATTCGTCAATCTCTTGCAGGTATTATGGACAAGCAGGATATGGAGTTATTGCAGAACATGGTTAATGTTCTTAATGAGAACCGGAAAGTAAACTGGATTGATTTACACAACCTGCGGGTGATTAAATACGGAAGCCAATTACACATCGATTGTCATTTAACCGTGCCCTG
>DASVST010000265.1:0-3593 GCA_036387965.1 Segetibacter sp.
GATCTGTTGTACTTAATAACTGGTTTCTGAATATAAGTTCTTGTGCCTTTACAAAAGCTTCGTTGGCGGTTGTTTTTACATCCGGTATTACACCTGTTCCTTCCCAATCTGTTTTAGTAACAGGATTAAAAGATCGGGCGAATGGTATGGATACCACAAACCCATCACTAATGGCAAAAGGCATTTGGGGGTGAGCACCGCCGCCGGTTGTTTCGCCTACAACAATAGCCCTTTTAGCAATTTGCATTCCATAGGTAAAATCTTCTGCAGCTGAAAAAGTTTGTTTGCTGGTTAAAATATACAAAGGCATAGAAAGGTATATGCTATCTGATTTCGAAGGGTCAGCATAAAAGAAAGTAGTATCCTTCTTAGAGCGGTTAATGATGTAATTCATAGGGGTCTTTTCTTTAAAGAAATAACTTTCTATCTGGCTTACCATTTCCGGGCTGCCCCCCATATTTTGTCGCAAGTCGATTATTATGGCGTTGGTATTAGCCAAAAATTTAAGAGCAGCAGCAATCGTTGGTTTAGAACCTTGTACCTCCTCAATAAATCCGTTAAAAGGAAGATACCCTATGTTTCCAGGAAGCACTTCCACCTTTTTGAACATATAATTATTTTCTTTCCAAAACTTTGTTGCGTGTTTCATTTCTTCTGCAGTTGGACTATGTACTTTTTGAGGTACAAAGTTGGGATCGAAGTGGACACGCATGTGTGGGTCGTGATGTACACTATGTATGTCTTGTTCTATTTGTCGAGCAAGCTTTTGCGGATTTGACAGCAAGTCTTTATAAGCATCTTTATTAAGTTGCAATCCAAGATAAACAGATATACTTGCAGCCTTATCAGGAAAAATATAATGTTTCTTTAGACTGTCAGAAATGGAGTTTATTAATTCTTTAATGTTGACGGCTTGTGGTTTACTAACTTGTGCTGTGCCTCCTGTTGATTGACCAACTGCATTTGCAAAAAGCAAAGTCATAACAAGAACTGCTTGTAATTTTTTCATGATTTTAATTTTAAGTGTTGTGGATTACGTCAGAAGAAATAGGATAATTTTGAGGCATCACGCTAAGGATATAACTACATTTCCTTTCTTGTGCCCTGTCTCCACATACGTGTGTGCTTGCCCTATTTCTGTCAATGAATAGATCTTACTAAGTACCGTTTTGATTTTGCCAGATTGCATCAGTTCTTTTAGCTCTTCCAGGTATGCTAATCGTTGCTTTACCGGCACCATACCTGTAAAAGAAAACTTTGCCTTCTTACTACCGGTTAATGATGTACCGATAGCTTGCAACATGAGAGGAAAATTTAAAATAGGGGAGAGATAAACTCCATTTTGGGTTAGAGAGTTTTTGCATTCTGAAAACGTGCGCTTACCAACTGTATCAAAAATGGTATCGTACTGTTCTCCACTTTTAGTGAAATCAACTTTGGTATAATCAATCACATTATCAGCTCCTAAAGACTTAACCATGTCAACATTAACTGTACTGCAAACACCTGTAACAAACGCACCTACATGCCTTGCATATTGCACAGCATACGTACCCAAACCACCGGATGCTCCATTAATAAGTACCTTATCATCAGGCTTTATTTTTGCAAGCCCCTTAAGAAAGTTCAATACAGTTATAGCACTTCCGCTAACAGGTGTCGCTTCTTCGTAGGTTAGGTTGTTTGGCATTGTCGTCAATAAACCGTCTTCACTCACGCATACATACTCTGCATAACAGCCAAGTGTTGTTGTTCCACCAAACACTTTCTCACCTACTTTAAACATGGTAACATCCTTTCCAACTGCAACAATTTCTCCTGCAAACTCAAACCCGAGGATTGGTTTGTTTGGTCTTCTTAAACCCAGGTAAAGTCTTCCAATGTATGGCTTACCGATGCGCATCATTGTATCGGCAGCAGTTACAGTAGTTGCATAATTTCTTATTAGAACTTCGTTTGGCTTTGGAGAAGGTATAGCCACTTCATTCATTTGTAGCACCTCAATCGATCCGTAATTGTTGCATTCGATAGCTTTCATGATTGTAGTTTTTATAGCTGAATAATTTTTCCTGCTATTGAGAAACAAAACTACCTGTGCAATATTCGATATCCGCTCGGGATCATATACAAGTGTACGGATTTATAATTCCGAACAAATAGAGTTAGCGTGCAGCCATTTTTATAATCCTACCGCGGTTATATCATTCCTGATCTACAGAAGTTCTTTGTGTAATCTTAGAAATTAATACCAACTATTATGAGCCAAATCAGCCAAAGTGTACTTCCTAAAAATCCTGCGAACTCAATAACAGGAAAGGTGGGGATTACAGTCGCAAATAATTCTGCCTGAGCAAGAAAATAAATGGCTGAAGCTATGAAGCCCCATAAAGCCAGCCATTTCGGAATGATGTTCATTTTCAAAAGTGCAAATGAGATGAAAATTGTCCAGATAATTGTAAACAGCTGTCCAAGGTGTTCACCTAATAGTACTCCTCCAAACTGGTGGATTACTTTGAATGAAATCTCTATAGCTTCCTGTTTAGACGCAGATGATGTGTTTACATATTCTGTTGCTAAAACCGGCACTACAAATACCCAACGTAGAAGTCCGATGATTTGTACTACGCCTCAAATAATGCGAATCGTGGTTACCCACTTTAATTGAGGCATCACGGATTCAAGTTTCTGACCTATTAAGGAATATGCTGCAAGCAATGGGAGACCTAATAAGGCAAAAGCCAACCAAGTAAAAATAAGAGCAGAACCACTTCGATGAAATTGGGTTAAGATAATGCTACTTTCTTCCCTTAGTATATCAGGATAATCAAACGTAATGGATAAAATGGTGTAGGGTACAAAAACATCTATTGCACCAAATATCAACAGGTAACCGATAGCTTTTTCGTTGTTCATATATTAAAATTGAAAGGGCAACAATGAATTAAAATTATCTTGGTTACCAGGTCTTTGATAAACTAGGTGTATTCAACCAGGTTAAGCTTTTCTTTCAACAAGCGATACCTGGGATCATCAGATATTTCTTTGAACATAGGGTGATCAATAAGAATAGCTACGACACCCATCTTCTTTTCAACACATCTAAATAAATGATGAAAGGCTTTGTCTTTTTCTCCTAATGACCACCAGATCATAGCTAAGTCTATATCCAACACTGTTCCTGGTTCTTCAACCTGCCGTTGCTCTATCTTACTAATGCATTCCAATGCCTTTACGGATTCTCCTAACTGAGCATATGCATAGCCTACCGGTGCAAGCCCTTTTAATGGATGCTTTATTGACCGGTGGATTTCTTCAAATATTATTGCTGCCTTTTCCCAATCTCCTTTTGCGCCAGTGCACCAGCCTTTTAACTCCAGGGCTACACGCATAGTTGGATATAGATTTAATAACCGTTCAACTTGTTGTAATGCATCATCAGTTCTTCCTGCACTGAGGTAAGCATCAGCAAGATTTTGATTAACGATAGGAGATATTGGATCTACCTGCAACGCTTTTTCCATAATATGAACAGCTTCCTTCTTTCGGCCGGTGCTCATATAATATAATGAAAGTAGCTGGTGAGCGCTGGTTGT